>CACWUI010000055.1:2297-9760 GCA_902764045.1 uncultured Lachnospiraceae bacterium | reverse complement strand
TAATACCGCGATCTTTACGGTGGTAGAACCGATATCGATCCCTACTGAGTATGTATTCATAAAAGCCTTTCGTATTTTTGTCAGATTTATACTTAGACAAGGGGACGGTTCTCTGTCTCCCTTTTATAGTTATGGGGACGGTTTTCTGTCTCCCGTTAGGGAGACTGAGAACTGTCCCCTTGTCTCAGTTGCTTAAATTAGTATTATAATAATCACAAACAACCATTTCAAGCAGTAAAGTAACGAAATATGACTTTTGTATAAGAATAGATCCTGAGTTAAGACAATAAATGACGAAAAACAAAAAAGATGAAATATTTCAGGAAATTTGTCATCAAAATAATAAAAATGGAATTTTGAGTCATTTGAACAAATAAAAAGCTGATGCTGCAAACCGGGATTTTTAAAGTAACAATATTGCAAAAAAAAAAACAATTTAAAATATACAAGAAAGAGGTGGGGTAATAATTAACAATGTGACTTTTCCTATGTACATTAAGCCATAAGAGAAAAAAGTCTCTTATGGCTTTTTTATTCTTATTCCTTGACGCAACAGTAAAAAAACAGTAAAATAATTTTTAACAGTAAAGGAACAGTAAAGAATTTTCGGACAGTAAAAAAACAGTAAAAATTTTCAGAAGGGAGGAACAAAAATTGTCTAATCCATATACCCTGGTTTTCGGACAACCGCCTATAGAATTGGTTGAACGCACCGCACAGGCAGAAAAAATAATAAGTGAATATTGCGCGCAACGTCCGTCAAACTATATAAACCTTGTCACCGGAGTGCGGGGCAGTGGAAAAACGGTCTTCATAACGGAAATTGCAAAAAGATTAAAGACGAAAAAGGAGTGGATCGTTATCAATTTGAATCCCCAAAGGGATTTACTCATAAGCCTTGCATCAAAGCTTGACAGTAATAATGTGCTGCACCGTATCTTCAAAGAGGCTCAGATCAATCTGCAGGCATTCGGTATTGGGATAGGTATTAAAGGAGTTCCGCCCATTACCGATATAGAAGAAGCACTGATACAAATGCTGAAAAGCATAAAAAAACATAATAAAAGAGTCCTTATAACTATAGACGAGGTGACTAATTCCAGAGACATGAGAATATTTGCAAGTTCTTATCAAATTTTCCTTAGAGAGGATCTGCCTGTTTTTTTGATAATGACAGGATTATATAAAAATATAGATAATCTTAAAAATGCAGACGGAATGACGTTTTTGGAAAGAGCTCCCAGAATTTTCCTTGCACCTTTAGACAAAAAGGTTATTGCATCAAAATATATTGAAACCTTGAAATTAAAGCAGGATGAAGCAGTACGTCTTGCCGAATTAACAATGGGTTACTCATTTGCATTTCAAACTATAGGATATTTTATGTGGGAATATCCCAAAGACGTTAAAAAAGCCTTGGCAAATGCAAAAGATTATCTTTTCGAATTTGCTTATTGGAAAATATGGTCTGAGTTATCAAAACAGGATAAAGTGGTAGTAAAAGCGATCGCAAAAGTAAAAACCGGTGAAATCTATAAAATTCGTGAAGAACTGGATTATACCAGCAATCAATTTAATCCTTACAGAAATCGTTTGCTGAAAGCCGGAATAATCACCGGACCCGAGGATGGTATAGTTAAATTATGCCTGCCCTGGTTTGACGAGTTTTGTCAGATTGCAGAATGATCGAATGTGATCTGGGGATTGAGGCTCTGCGCCACAAGCTGAATTATCACTCTGTTTCTAAAGATAAAAAAATCCTTGCAATAAATTCCTTATTATGGTAACATACCGAAGATTGATTAATTTGGGCGAAAGAGGTGAAATAAATGAGAGAAGGTATCCATCCTGAATATCATCAGGCAAAGGTTGTATGCAACTGCGGAAACGAGTTCGTAACAGGCTCCACAAAACCTGAGATTCACGTGGAGATTTGCTCAAAGTGCCATCCCTTCTACACGGGAACACAGAAGGCTTCTGCGGCACGCGGACGTATTGATAAGTTCAACAAGAAATACGGAGTTGAGAGCAAATGATTTAAAGCCGGGGTTGTTCCCCGGCTTTTTTGTTAAATGTTTTTTTGTTGTGAGACAGGGTGACAGTTCCCAGTCTCTTAGTAAGAAGGAAATAACCGTATGAGTAACGAATTAACCATAAAACAAGCTCTTGAATACATGAAAGACAAGCTGAAGAAAACCGGTGTCAGGGATTACGAAGAAGATGCCTTTCTGCTGCTGAACTGTGTAAGGGAACTATCCCGATCAGATCTTTTGTTGAACTGTGATGACACTTTGAACGAAGAGGATCGGATAAAGCTTTTTTATCTGCTCCATGACCGTCTGCGCCGTGTGCCTATGCAGCATATCACCGGTAAAGCTTACTTTTACGGACATGAATTCAAGGTAAACGGAAACGTGCTTGTGCCAAGGCCCGATACGGAGATCCTGGTGGAAGAGGTGCTTAAGATACTTACCGGTAATGAGAGGGTCCTTGATATGTGCACCGGTTCCGGATGCATTCTTATTGCCTGTGACTTAGGTGAGGATAAAAAATATCATTTTAAAGAAGGCGTCGGCGCCGACATATCGGAAAAAGCCCTTGAGATCGCAAAGGAAAACGCCGTGAGCCTTGGAGCGGAAAACCTTGAATTTGTTTCCGGGGACCTTTTTGAAAATGTAAAAGGCACCTTTGATATTATTGTTTCCAATCCGCCCTACATAGCAAGAGGAGACATAATGGAGCTTGAGCCCGAGGTCCGGGACTTTGATCCGCTTAATGCCCTGGACGGTGGAGAGGACGGACTTGTGTTTTACAGGCGCATAGCAGAGGCTGCACCGGATTATTTGAAAAAAGATGGGACCATTCTTTTTGAAATAGGGTATAATCAGGCAAAGGAAGTGGAGGAGATCCTGAGAGAACAGGGATTTTCCGATATAAATATCATAAAAGATTACGGCGGTAACGACAGAGTGGTTAAAGCCGTATATAAGGATTGATTGGAGAAAAAGGTGGATATATTTTCCAGACTTTCCGATGCAGAGGCAAGATACAATGATATCAATGCACAGCTTTCCTCGGGAGAGATGGCAGGGAATTCTGATGAGATTTCCAAACTTCTCAAAGAGCAGGGGGAACTTGACCCGATAGTCAGTGCATATAACGAATACAAGAGCTTCAGGGAATCGGAAAGAGAAGCGAAAGAAATAATCGAAAACGAAAAAGATAAAGAGATAGTGGAGCTGGCAAAGGAAGAGTATGCCGAAGCCGGAAAAGAGATCGAGAGGCTTGAACAGGAATTAAAACTCCTTCTTTTACCTAAAGACCCTCTTGATGATAAGAATATTATCCTTGAGATAAGAGCCGGTGCGGGAGGCGATGAGGCAGCCCTTTTTGCATCAAGCCTGTTCAGGATGTACAGCAGATTTGCCGAAAGGCACGGATGGAACACGGAACTTTTATCAGTGGATGAGACGGGGCTTGGAGGCATAAAAGAAGTTGAATTCATGATCAAAGGAAAAAGCGCCTACTCCATACTTAAGCATGAAAGCGGAGTGCACAGGGTGCAGAGAGTGCCTGAGACCGAGTCCGGAGGAAGGATCCATACATCCACGGTTACGGTGGCTGTTATGCCCGAGGCGGAAGAGGTGGACGTAAACATCGATGAAAAGGATTATCGTATCGATGTGATGAGGGCTTCGGGAAACGGCGGACAGTGTGTAAATACCACTGATTCGGCGGTAAGGCTTACCCATTATCCCACGGGTATCGTTATTTATTCCCAGACGGAAAAATCCCAGATCCAGAACAAGGCAAAGGCTTTTGCCCTGCTTCGCGCCAAACTCTACGATCTGGAGATCCAAAAGCAGCATGAGGAACTTGCGGGAAACAGAAAGAGCCAGGTGGGGACGGGAGACCGTTCCGAAAAGATAAGGACATATAACTTTCCCCAGGGGCGTGTGACGGACCACAGATTAAAGCTTACGCTTTATAAGATAGATGCAGTGATGGACGGAGAAATAGACGAGATCACCGATGCGCTTATTGCCGCAGACAGGGCAGCAGCCCTAGCGGGAGAGACTGACTAAGGAGAAAAGAAAATGCCTGAAAAGAAAAACGAAGTAATACATGCAGCCCTGCTGGGGGCGGGGACCGTAGGCGGCGGACTCTACCGTCTTGTAAAGAAAATGAAAAAGGAGATCCCCCACCGCATCGGCTGTGAGCTGGATATAAAAAAGGTTCTGGTCCGTGATGCATCAAAGCCCAGAAAGGGGATTGACGAAAGCGTTCTTACCGACAACTGGGACGAGATATTAAATGACAAGGACATTCAGATAGTGATTGAGCTTATGGGCGGCACCAGTCTTGCCAAGGCGCATATCATCGATGCTTTAAATGCAGGCAAGCACGTGGTTACCGCAAACAAGGACCTTCTTGCCCAGCACGGTGAGGAGATCTTTGCGGCAGCCCGTGAGAACAACTGTGACATACAGTTTGAGGCTGCTGTTGCGGGAGCTATTCCCATTATCAGACCTCTTATGCAGAATATGGCCGGTGATAATATCACGGAGATCATGGGTATAGTGAACGGGACCACAAATTATATCCTTACCATGATGACGGAAGAAAAGATGAGCTATTCCGAAGCCTTAAAGATCGCCCAGGAAAAGGGATATGCCGAAAGTGATCCCGCATCTGACGTGGAGGGGCTTGATGCCGCCCGAAAACTTGCCATTATGGCACAGCTTATCTATCACACTAATGTGACCTTTGAAGATGTATATAAAGAAGGCATTACGGCCATCATGCCCGATGACATCAGGTACACGGGAGAGCTGGGGTATGTTATCAAACTTGTGGGTATAACCAAGCTTACAGAAGGCAAGGTGGAGGCAAGGGTTCATCCCATAATGCTGAAAAAAGACCACCCTCTGGCATCGGTGCGTAAGTCCTTTAACGCCATTTTTGTAAAAGGCGAAGCCATGGACGAGGCAATGTTTATGGGACGTGGAGCCGGATCCATGCCTACAGCAAGTGCTGTCCTGGGTGATGTGCTTGATGTGATGAGAAATATCCGCATGGGATGCTGCGGAAGAGTACAGGTGGAAAATTACCGTGATATTCCCGTAAAACCCATTGACGAGACAAAGAACAACTACTTTATCCGCATGAAGGTGGAGGACAGACCGGGAGTTCTTGCGGAGATAGCAAATGTACTGGGAGATAATAAGGTAGGGATCGCAAATGTGTCCCAGAAGGATACAAGAGACGGTGTTGCGGATCTTCTGTTTATCATAGAAGAGGTAAAGGAATCCCACATGGTTGAGGCCTGCTGCGCAATGCGTGGTCTTGACTGTGTTTATTCCATTGCAAATGTAATAAGAGTTTATTGATACGGAGACATATATGCCGAAAAAGTATTACGCCGTAAAAAAGGGAAGAGAAACAGGCATTTTTGAAAGCTGGGATAAATGCAGGGCTTTGGTTCAGGGATTCTCCGGCGCTGTATTTAAAGGTTTTGATACCTTAGAGGAGGCAGAGCTTTTTCTGGAAAAGAAGAGCAGCTCTTTTGAGGAGGTAAAAGACCTTACCGAAAACTATGCATTTGTGGACGGTTCATTTAACATCAGAACCCATACTTACGGCTACGGCGGATTTCTGATACATGGTGACAAAAAAGAGATAATAAGCGGCAGCGGCGATGAACCGGACATGGCGGAAATGAGAAATGTTGCGGGAGAGATAAAGGGCTGCGAGGAAGCCGTAAAAAAGGCCATAGAGCTTGGATTAAACGAGCTGACGGTTTTCTATGATTACTCAGGTATAGAGTGCTGGGCCACGGGGCTTTGGAAGACCAATAAAAAGGGCACAAAAGAGTATAAAGAGTTTTTTGATCAGGTAAAGGATAAGATAAGAGTAAACTTTGTAAAGGTTAAAGGGCATTCCGGGATACCGGGAAACGAGGAGGCCGACAAGCTTGCAAAGGAAGCGGCAGGAATAATTTGAAAAGGGAGTGCGGATATGATTTCAGATGCAATGAAGGAGCAGGTGGTTAAGAGCTCTGTGATAAGGCAGATGTTTGAGGAAGGAAACAGACTTGCCCAGCTTTACGGGGCAGAGAATGTTTTTGATTTCAGTCTGGGAAACCCCAATGTGGCAGCCCCGGACAGTATAAACGATTCAATTGTAAATATCGTAAAAACAACAGAAACCACTAAGCTTCACGGATATATGAACAATACCGGTTTTCCGGATGTGCGTGTGAAGATAGCAGATATCATCAATAAAAGGTTTGGGACCGGATATAATGAGACCAACATCTGCATGTGCGTGGGTGCTGCAGGCGGGATGAATGTTATATTAAAGGCCATTATCAATCCCGGCGATGAAGTGTTGGTAATGGCGCCCTTCTTTGGCGAATACAGAGGCTATGTGTCTAATGCCGGCGCAAAACTTGTAGTGGTTCCGCCCAATCCACCCACATTCAGACCCGATGTGGAGCTTTTTGCAAAGCATATAACGGAAAAAACTAAGGCGGTCATTATAAATACCCCCAATAATCCTACGGGAGTCATTTATTCGGAAGAAGACATTAAAAATATCGCAGCAGTACTGGATGAAAAGAAGAAGGAATACGGCACGGACATTGCCCTGATATCGGATGAGCCATACAGGGAACTGGCATACGAAGGAGCACAGGTGCCTTTTATCCCGGATCATTACGATGATACCTTTGTGTGCTATTCATATTCCAAGTCTTTGTCCCTTCCCGGGGAGCGGATAGGCTACATACTGGTATCCGATAAGATGAAGCATGCCGGTGACGTGATGACCGCTCTTTCCGTGGCCACAAGGATCCTGGGATTTGTAAATGCGCCATCGCTCATGCAGCTGGTGGTGGCAGAAAACGCAGAGGCAGAGGTAAACATCGAAGCCTATGATAAGAACAGAAAAGCGCTTTACGATGGCCTGACGAAGCTGGGCTTCGAGTGCGTATATCCCGAAGGCGCATTTTACCTTTTTGTAAAGTCGCCCATTGAAGACGAAAAAGATTTCTGTGAAATAGCAAAAAGGGAAAATATATTACTTGTGCCGGGAGGCGCTTTCGGGTGCCCGGGCTATGTGAGGATAGCATATTGTGTGGCTTACGATACTATTATCAATTCAATGGAAGGCTTTGAAAAGATCGCCAAAAGTTTAGGACTTAACGCCTGATCACAGAAAGGAAAATGCTATGGGTACATGGATGAAAAATATAAAAATCGTAGAGCCTTATGTTCCGGGAGAGCAGCCTCTCGAAAAGGACATAATAAAGCTGAATACAAACGAGAACCCTTATCCGCCGTCACCCCTGGTCTTAAAGGCGGCGGAGGATATGGCAGAAGACGGTGCCGATGCACTCCGCAAATATCCCGACCCCAATATCTCCAAACTGGTACAGACTCTTTCGGCTTATCACGGTGTGT
>CACWUI010000055.1:0-2259 GCA_902764045.1 uncultured Lachnospiraceae bacterium | reverse complement strand
CGTTCCAGACCTTTTTTAATTCGGATAAGCCCGTTCTTTTTCCCGATGTTACATATTCTTTTTATCCTGTATGGTGTGAGCTTTACGGTATTTCTTACAAAAGGATTCCGGTTACAGAAGACTTTAAGATAAATATAAATGATTATATGGTTCCCAACGGCGGAGTGGTCATTGCAAACCCCAATGCTCCCACCGGTATTTCTCTTTCATTAAAGGACATAAAGGCTCTGGCAGAGGGAAATCAAAACAGTGTGATCATCATTGATGAGGCCTATGTGGATTTCGGAGGAGAGAGTGCTCTTTCTTTGATAAATGAATTTGATAACCTTCTGGTGGTAAGAACATTTTCCAAATCCAGATCCCTTGCGGGATTGAGGGTAGGCTATGCCATGGGAAGCAAGGCGCTTATAAAAGCCATGAATGATGTGAAGTTTTCCATTAATTCATACACCTTAAATGCTCCGGCCATAAATATGGGCGTTGCATCGGTAAAGGATGATGGTTACTTCAGGGAAAACATTTCTAAAATAAAAGAAACAAGAAAAAAGACGGTTGAAGGTCTTGAGTTTGCGGGATTTAAGGTTCTGTCCTCTGATGCCAACTTTGTTTTTGCCACCCACAACAGGCATAAGGCAAAGGATATTTTTGAGGAACTGAAAAAAAGAAAGATCTATGTGCGCTATTTTGCGAAAGAAAGGATCGACAACTATTTGAGGATCACCATCGGTACGGATGAGGAAATGAGTGCATTCTTAAAACAGATAAGAAACATTACGGAAGAGCTTTCCATGAGGTTTTAAGCTATGGGTTTTCAGGAAGAGTCGCTGAAGCTGTGCCCGGACGGATATAAGGGCAGAAATTATCAAAAGGAACTGGAAGAGGTTCTTAAAAAAATATCAGAAGATCACGGCTGTGATGCAAAGGGAAAGGAAGCACCGGTTCTTTTGCTTCACAGCTGTTGCGCGCCCTGCTCAAGCTACGTTATTTCATACCTTTCGGATCATTTCCGGATTACTGTTTTTTATTTCAATCCAAATATCACGGAACAGGATGAATATAATAAAAGAGTGGAGGAGCAAAAGAAATTTATCCGGGAATTTAAGACGAAAAATAAAGTTGATTTTATCGAGGGCCGTTATGATCCGGAGGAGTTTTTAAAGATTGCAAAGGGTCTGGAAAAGGAACCGGAGGGCGGCCGGAGATGCGCCAAATGTTTTCGTCTGAGGCTTGAGGAAAGCGCCCGTGTGGCAAAGGAGATCGGTGCCGATTATTTTACCACCACACTGACCATCAGTCCGGTAAAGAGCGCGCCTCTTATTAATTCTATAGGGGATGTTATCGGCAAGGCGTATGGTGTAAAGTATCTGTTTTCCGACTTTAAGAAAAATGACGGTTATAAAAAGTCTGTTGAATTGTCGGGTAAATACCGACTGTACAGACAGGATTATTGCGGATGTTCTTTTTCAAAAGAACGACTGTCCGCAAGTGACAGTCACGCAGGTGTGTGATATAATTTTTTTATTAAACGGAAGATGATTTTATTGCATATAAAGAGGTGAAGTGATATGTCAAAAGGATTGTTGAAGCTTGCCATCGGAGTGGCTGCGGCAGGAGTAGTCATCAAGATCGGAAGAGATAAGTACAAAAGCAAAAAAAAACAGTATGAGGAAGAGGAACTTCAAAGCGCCGGGGATCTTATAAAAAAATACACGGCGTTTTTTGACAGAAAGCTTGTGGAGGTGCCCGCCGGTCCTTTTGAGGGCTGTGAGCTTAAGGCCTTCAGTTCAAAGCTTATACTTGATCTGACCAGAGCCGATATAGAAAAGGATGTATATATCAGTTTCAATGCCAAGGGAAGTGTTATTTCCATTATCACGGCCAAAGGCGTAAGCGTTGTTACCGATGTTACGGAGAGTCTTTCAAAGATCAAAAATCATTCCGAGAAAAAATCAAAGGACAAACCGACCGTTTATCTTATCGGAAATGCCATCGGAAGCACCATTGAGATAGTGCCCGAAAACGTGTATCTTGATGATGATGAGGCAGAGGAAGAGATGGACATGAAAGATATCATTGAGGGCGCGACTTAAAGGTACCGGCGATGCGTAAAAATCAAAACGGCATTCATAACTTTTTCAGCGGGAGAAACGGGATGGACAACTTTTCCCGCTTTCTTTTATTTGTGGTGGCGGCGCTGCTTGTGATGTCCGGTATTTTCCGCTTGTGGGTGCTGCTTTTTATCGGCATAGGGCTGCTTAT
>CACWUI010000054.1 GCA_902764045.1 uncultured Lachnospiraceae bacterium | reverse complement strand
AATCGGTATCATAATCAAGGCCTATGATCTGCGCAGGAACAGAGCAGCATCCGGAACTGACGGTAGCAAGAAAGTATTGGGATGAAACCTTATCAACGCCTTCGATCTCACTTATCTTGTCAGTATATTCTTTTTTCATGTAGAACTGTCCCGGAGTACCGTCGGTAAAAAGAGACTCAAGATCATTGGTGGATCTGGCGGTATCAGGGATAACTATAATGTCGGCCCCAAGTCTTGACTGAAGACTGTCAAATCCGTTCCTGAGACTCATTATCATAAGGCTTCCCGCGAAAACGGAAAAAGCCAGAAACGCAACAACTATCAGAAGGATCGCATTTCGTCCGGGTTTTCTTATGATATTTTTAAAGGGTAGTGAATATTTCTTCATGATCTTTTCTTACTCTGCTGGATTAAGATGTCTGCAACAGCCACACCTGTAATGATAAATGAAATGATCATATCGGCGGGGCGCATGACACTTACGCATCTCATATTGTTCATCTTGCAGATGTTGATGAAAACTCCCGGTATAAGCGCGCAAAGAACGGATACAGGTATAAGACCTGCGGAAATGCCGGTCTTTACGGAATTGTTCCCGGTTATTATATGGATTATCGACATGGCGATAAGAACAAAGCCAAGTCCGGTAATGGCGCGTCCTGCCCAGTGGCATGCCATAAAACTGCCGTCCTCATGTGGGGCGCAGGGTGCCATAAAAGTGAAGCTGCCGATGGTCAGCAGTACGGACAGACCAAGAAGTATAATGTCTGTTACAAAAGTTCTCTTATTCATAAAAATCTCCTTTTTGTAAATTTGAAAACAAATTAAAGCACAGCGGTTAGCATATGTCAACCCGGTTGCCTGAAACTTATACAAATGAATTTATATAATTAGCTATTGACAACTATAAAATAATAATATATGGTTACCACAGGCTAACCGAGTTAGATGGTGCCAAAAAAATAAAGGAAATTTTTATATAAATTTAATTACGAATTATGAGAAAAAAAAGAAGAGGGGTCGACTACATACCGATCCTGCTTGTGCTTGCAATGGTATGCCTGTTGGTTGCTCCCGCCATAAAGACAATGGTTGTATCATCAGGAGCCAAGCCGGCAGCAACAACACAGTCGGAAGGCGACAAGGCATATTACCTGACATGGGAGGAATGTGTTGAAAAAAACAACATAAAAGACTGGAACTGGAACGATGCGGCTGATGCCATCGAAGAGATCGCGATGCACGCAGTTGATCTGTATGAGAAAGGTGATGTAAACGGCGCTTACGAATTTGCCAAGGCCACATATTGGGGATACTACGAAACAACAGGCTTTGAGAGAAATGTTCTGACGTATATCTCCGGAGCAAGAGTGAGTGCAGTGGAACTTCAGTTTACAACCTTCAGAAAGGCGGTAAAGAAAGCTTCGGGCGTTGATTCCGTAAAACAGGAAGCGCAGACACTTTCGGATATGCTCCATGAGGACGCACTGGTACTTAGTCCCGAGGGGCGCACAGGATCAGTAAAGAATGCGTCATCAGGCACACAGCCTGCAAATACTGCTTCTCAAAGCGCTGCAAAAACTCCTGACACCGACAATAAAGCGGCATCTGCCGGAGGTGCGGCGGCGGTATTTGCAGGAAGCTTCGGGATAATCTTAAGAGAAGGCCTGGAGGCGATCCTTGTTGTCGGTGCCATAATCGCATATCTTGTAAAAACAGGGAATAAAAAAGCTTTGATCCCTGTGTATGTAGGCTCGGCACTTGCAATAGGATGCAGCTTTGCCATGGCGGCAATACTTGCATGGCTTAAAGCCATCAACCCCGAGACCACCATGTCTCAGGAGATAATAGAGGGATTTGCGGCACTTACAGCCGTTGTAGTGTTGTTTTATGTATCCAACTGGATGGTTTCCAAGTCAGAGGCCGCAGCCTGGGATGGGTATATTCAGGGCAAGGTTGAGACGTCTTACCAACGGGGGAACATGTTTGCACTGGGATTTACAGCCTGGCTTGCGGTGTTCAGGGAAGGAGCCGAGGTCATATTGTTCTATCAGCCCATGCTGAGGGAAGGGAATCCCGGAATGGTATGGACGGGATTTCTTGTGGGATGCGGAGCCTTAGTGGTGATCTTCCTGATAATCAGATTCTTATCCATAAAGATTCCCATAAAACCTTTCTTTATCGCCACGGGAATACTTATGGCGGCAATGACGGTATGCTTCCTGGGCGCAGGTATTAAGGAACTTATGGAAGGCGGGGTGTTTGACGATATAGCGTTTATGCTGTCCAGCCCCGGATGGTTGTCCTGGATACCTTATAACGATGTATTGGATGTTTTGGGTATTTATCCTCTGCTGGGAACTGTGGTCCCGCAACTGATACTGATAGGCATAACCGTTGTTACATTCATAATCGTGTTCAGAAGAAACTCTCGCATTAAAGCGGAAGCAGAGGGTTTCTCTGAGCCTGTAAAGACTTAGATTTATTTTCCGAGAGATCGGGATCTAAATAAAACACCAAGTATTATTCAAAAAGGAGAAAAGAAAAAATGAAGAAGGTAATTTTTAAAAAGATCTTAGCCCTTGCAGCAGCATCAGGCACACTTGCAACACTTGCAGCATGCTCCGGCACAGGAAGCGAAACTGCGACCACGGCTGCATCCACATCTGAAGCTTCAGATACTACTACTGCAGCTGACAATACCGTCGCGACCAATAATATCGGAAACGATGTTGGATTCGAGGAGATCACCATTTTTGAGGACGAGGAAGTGAGCTTCATCAATGTCAATGCGGTATATTTCCAGCCCGTGCCCATGTCTCCGGGACAGGAAAACTATGAGGATTTTGACCTCCACTTAGAGTGTGATGTATCTGCCATGGACAACAAACTCGGTTACGGAAAAGGCGACTGGATCCCTTATCTTACCATTGACTATAAAGTTATCGGAAAGGATGAAAAGGTGGCGGCCGAAGGAACCTTCATGCACATGGCTGCGTCGGACGGTCCCCACTATGGTGCCAACATTAAGCTTCCCGACGCAGGAAAGTATTCCCTTGAGTTCACGATTCACAGCCCCGCTGAGTTGGGATACATGGTCCACTCCGATTCAGAGACAGGTCCCGGAGGATTACTCAACGATCCTGAATACTGGGGTAACGGAAATCTGGTCCTTCGTGTAGATGACTGCTGGGATTATGTACCGCAGGAGTGGTGATCGATCCTGAGTTTATCTCCGCATTTAAGCCAGCGCTGCAATTTAGCGTTGGCTTGACTGCGTTTTAAAAACCACTGATGAAAGTAAAGAAACAATGCTAAAGATTTTTATCGAAACAACTGAAAACCTTATGCCCCTTGTTATAGTCTTAGGTCTTCTTTTCGGTGCGATGTATGTGGCTTACGGCTCATTTTTCAAGAGGATCTGGATCACCGGCATCGTGGCAGGGCTTTGCGGTGCTGCGGTTATGGCGGTTTTAAAGAATTCCACCAGCCTTATACATACCGGAAACTGGAATGTGAGGATATTTACCGTATCCCTCATAGCTGCGGGGACGCTTGGGTTTTTCATGCTCTCACCCATACGCAAGCGAAGATCCGGGCTTTCGCGTATTTTTTCTTCCGTTGCTGCGGCAGTGATCGGCGGGGTGTTGCAGGTTTATGCTCTGCCGGATGTAATGAGCGCGCCTTTTACATTTTCCTTAAACGGTGCATCCGTTTTATCCACTGACTATCTGTTTAGATTTCTGGGCTGGATAGCAGGTCTTGCGCTGGCCTGGATCACATTTTACGCAATAAATGCCGTTGTACGCCGGATGTATAAAAATCCGGCGGTTACGGTGCTGATCATCATTTTATGTATTTATTCGGCGTCACAGGCGGCAAAGATGATTCAGATCCTTGTTACAAGAAGAGCGATAAAGGGTGATTTTTTCTTCTCCGTAGCCATTTATACATCCAATTATTCCGACACATTTATTTATGCGATGATCGCGGTGATCATTATCCTGCCCATATGTCTTATTGTAAAAAGTGCTCACATAAGAGAACCCTACGACAATCCGGCGCAAAGAAGAAAACTGGATGCAGACAGGATAAAAGCAAGAAGATGGGCTGTTACACTTCTTGTCTGTATGGGGCTTACCGTATCCTGTATGACATGGCTGAAAGCCATTGATGAAAAAGAGGTGGAACTTTCTCCCGTTGAGGAGAGCCTGGTGCAGGATGACAAGGTATACGTATCCTTTACACAGGTTGAGGACGGACATTTGCACAGATTTGCATATACCACGCCAAAGGGTAAGACTGTGAGATTTATTGTGATCAAAAAGCCGAATTCAAGTTCTTACGGCATAGGACTTGATGCCTGCGACATATGCGGAGAGACGGGATACTTTGAAAGAAACGGTCAGATAGTTTGTAAGCTGTGTGACGTGGTAATGAACATAAACACCATTGGTTTTAAAGGCGGGTGCAACCCCATACCCATCGAATACAGCATAGAAGACGGATCGATCATTGTTCCCGTAAGCACACTCGTAGAGCATGAAGACATATTTAAGTAAAGGATTGATCTAAATGTTTTTCAGAATGATTCGCGGTGCATTCTCGCACCAATGGAAAAAAATGATAATGATAGCCCTTACCATTGCTCTGGGCGCTTCCATAGCCACAGCCATGATAAACGTCATGCTGGGGGTGGGAGACAAGGTGAATCAGGAGCTTAAAACCTACGGGGCTAATATTACTGTGGTTCCAAAGTCATCATCGGTTTTAAGCGACCTTTACAGCATGGAGGAAGGTGAGGCAGATACTGACGCTTACCTGAAGGAATCTGAAATTGGTAATATCAAGACCATATTCTGGGCATTTAACATAGTTGATTTTACGCCGTTTATAGATACAAATGTAAAGCTGCCTTCCGGAAATGATGTAAAGCTGAAAGGAACCTGGTTTAACCATCATCTGGAGCTTGCCACGGGAGAGACCCTTGATACGGGTATAAGAAATTTGCGTACATGGTGGGATATCAGCGAAGGAGAGTGGATCGACGAGCAAAAGGAAAGCGGTGATCTGAAAAAAGTCATGGTGGGAAAAGGGCTTGCTCAAAAACAGGGGATAAGCGCCGGGGACACATTAAAGCTCGCGGGAAAAAAAGGAAGCGAAGAGCTCCAGGTGACAGGCATATATGAAGCAGGCGGTGATGAAGATGATGAGATATTTGCCCCCGTGGAGACGGTACAAAAGCTGTCGGGAACAGAAGGCTTCGTGTCAAGTATAGAGGTAAGCGCTCTTACAACACCTGACAATGAGCTTGCCGAGCAGGCGGCAAGAGATCCCTCAAGCCTTACCATTGCTCAGTATGAGCTATGGTATTGTACGGCCTATGTCAGTTCCATATGCTACCAGATCCAGGAGGTGATAACGGATTCGGTGGCAAAACCCGTGAGACAGGTGGCGGATTCGGAGGGGGCCATTCTGGAAAAAACACAACTTCTGATGATCCTGATCACCATACTCAGTCTGGTGGGATCCGGTCTCGGTATAACAAACCTTGTGACGGCGTCGGTTATGGAGCGTTCAAAAGAGATAGGGCTTTTGAAAGCGGTTGGTGCAAAAGACGGTTCCATATCAGCCCTGGTCCTGACGGAGGTTATCATTACGGGAATAGCGGGAGCGGTGGCAGGATATTTTGCAGGCTTTGGTTTTGCCCAGATCATAGGGCACTCGGTATTCGGGTCTTCCATAGAGATGAAGGGCTTTGTGATACCCATAGTAGGTGTACTGGTCATTGCGGTGACGATCATAGGAAGTATTCCGGCCATACGCATGCTTTTGCGTCTTCAGCCGGCGGAAGTGCTTCACGGACGATAAGGAGGTGTATGTTATGACAAAAAGAAAAATGTATTTCAGAATGATAACTGCGTCCTTATCAAGAAGAAGATCCCGCATGCTTGTGGCGCTCCTTGCCGTGGCCGTGGGAGCGACCATTCTTTCGGGGCTGGTCACTATTTATTATGACGTGCCCAGACAAATGGGAGCGCAGTTCAGAAACTACGGCGCCAATATGGTCTTTATCTCTTCGGGAGCAGACGAAAAGCTTGAAATGAAAGACGTGGAGGAAGGGGTGTCTTTTATAGACTCCAAATCCTTAGTCGGTGTTGCGCCATACAAGTATGAAACCGTTCGGATCCATGAACAGCCCATAGTTGCGGCGGGTACCGACATCACCCAGGCAAAGGCTACAAGTCCTTACTGGAAGGTAAACGGTAAATGGCCGGAGATCACGGGAGATGTTCTTGTGGGAAAGGCAGTGGCAGAAAAACTGAATCTTTCGGGAGGTGACAGTGTAAATGTCACATATTCCGAAGGCGAGGATGAAAATGTTGATGATCTGAACTTAGGCTTTGACATGAAAGTGTCGGGGATACTGGAAACAGGAGGCTCTGAAGAGGATTATATCTATATGTCAATGGAAGATATGGAAGGTCTTGCGGGGGAGGGGAGTCTTGATGTCGTGGAGCTGAGTATATCCGCTTCCCGGGATGAACTGAAAAAATACGAGGAAGTGATATCATCGAATGTTTCCGCGATTGAGCCAAGGCTGGTAAAAAGGGTTACCCAGTCCGAAAGCACAGTGCTTACCAAACTGCAGGGACTTGTGTTCCTTGTTACGGCGGTTGTGCTTGTACTGACCATGATATGTGTCACCACAACAATGACTGCAGTGGTTACGGAACGACGAAAGGAAATAGGATTAAGGAAAGCGCTGGGCGCGTCGGATAAAAGCATAATCCGTGAGTTTATGGGAGAGGGCCTTCTTTTGGGAGGAATAGGAGGTGCCATAGGAGTGGTACTGGGATATCTTTTTGCACAGTTTGTAAGCATGAATGTATTTGCCGGTTCCATTTCCTTTGTGCCGCTTATGATCCCCATAACCATCGGCATATCTGTCCTAGTGACGGGGCTGGCATGTATTTTGCCCGTAAGAAGCGCTACGGATATTGACCCGGCAATAGTGCTTAAGGGTGAGTAGAGATTAGGAGTAACAATATGAGTTTGTTGGAATTAAAGAAAGTATCAAAGATCTACGGAAGCCTGAAGGCTCTGGATGAGGTTGATTTTTCCGTGAAAAAGGGCGAATGGGTGGCCATTATGGGACCATCCGGGTCAGGGAAAAGTACCATGATGAACATAATCGGATGCATGGATAAGCCTACGTCGGGGGAAGTGATACTTGACGGAGTAAACATCGCAAAGGAAAGCGCGAAAAAACTTACTGAGATAAGAAGAGACAAAATAGGACTGATCTTTCAGCAGTTTCATCTTGTGAGTTATCTGAATGCCCTTGAAAATGTAATGGTTGCCCAGTATTACCACAGTATTCCCGATGAAAATGAAGCCCTTGAAGCTCTTGGGGATATCCGAGGTCTCCAGGCGCTCACGCACGCCCGCCATCAGCACGATGGCCAGCATGAAGCCCAGCGCGCCGAACA
>CACWUI010000053.1 GCA_902764045.1 uncultured Lachnospiraceae bacterium | reverse complement strand
TGACCTTTGATGATGATACATTTGACCTGGTTGTAAGTCGTAATGTAACCCATGTCATAAGAGACCACGGCCGTGTGTATTCGGAATGGAGAAGAGTGCTGAAACCCGGAGGGGTGCTTCTGATATTTGATGCCAACTGGCACCTTGCCTGGAACGATCCGGAAATGATACAGGAAACCAAGAGGCGCTATAAAGAGTGTATAGAAAAGTACGGAAGCGATTTCAATGGTAATACCACCTTTGATGATGAGGAATTCTCAAAGACACACTCCGACCTTGAGGATAATATACTGGCGGGGATAAATCGACCGGACTTTGATTTTGGTGTTATGAAAGCTGTCGGCTTTGATGAGATAAGCATAGACAGGGACATCACAGAGAATCTTTGGGATGATAAGGAAAAGCTCCTTTTCGGAAACACACCAATGTTTATGATAAGAGGGATAAATGGTGCGGATCATTTGATAGAAGTCTGTACGGGTGGCTGTTGCACAAGAGGCGGCGCACCTGAGGTTATGAAAGCGATTAAGAATAAGCTTGGTATGGGAGAGGATGATACTTTTAACAAGGACGGAAGGATAAAGGTAACTACTTCCAAGTGCCTGTGGCTTTGCAAGCAACCGCCGGTAATAGCAATAGATGGTAAGCTTTACACGGATGTTACACCGGAGATGGCAGAGAAGCTTGTTGAAGAAATAATGTAGATTTAAGCGTCGGGATGGTCCGGCGCTTTTATTTACTAATAAATATTTTTGGATTATTATCAATCTTAGAAGCTAATGTATATTTATTAGATTTGTCAAATGGACAGGAGGATAATAACATGAGCAATATTATTGTAGCGTATTTCAGTGCAAGCGGGGTCACCAAGGAACTGGCGGAGAGACTGGCGGTAGTAACAGGTGCAGATCTTTTTGAGATAAGACCTGCCGTGCCTTATACGGATGCGGATCTTGACTGGATGGATGAGAACAGCAGGAGCAGTGTTGAGATGAAGGATCGTAACTGTCGGCCGGAAATCGCAAGCGTAGTTGATAACATGGAAGAATACGATGTTGTATTTGTGGGGTTTCCGGTGTGGTGGTACAGGGAGCCTTCCATAATAGATACATTTATGGAAATGTATGATCTAACCGGTAAAAAGATCATCCCTTTCTGTACCTCCGGCAGCAGCGGGATAGGAGATTCCGGTGCAAATATGCAGGAGCTTGCCCCCGGTGCCGAAGTTTTGAAAGGAGACAGATTTGTTCCGGCTGTGACAGATGATGAATTGAAGGCATGGGTGGAAGGAATTATCTGACGGATAAGGGGGACACTTCGATCGTCCCCTGTGTGATCAAAAAACAATCTGGCTTTTAATATTCCCCGGATCCGTTACGGCTTTAAAAAAGGCTTCCTCGGCATGCCGACAGTCGATCTCAAAGGTGACCATTTTCTCGGCAAGGACTCCGTATTCTTTAAAGAATTCAAGCACTTCTTCAAATTCTCCGGTACCACCGATGCTTCCGGATAATTTTAAAGCCTTTAGTGTGATCAGTTTTGACATCTCAAGAGGGCGGTTGCTCATTCCCAGATAGGATATGATGCCTTCCGGTGCTGCCAGCATCATGGCATCGGCAAGACCGTTAGTACTGCCGGAAGCTTCAAAGACATAATCAAAGCCCTTGCTGTCGTATATGTCCTCGTAGGTTCCGTCGGTACGGTAACCACCGGAAACAAAGGAATCATCTGCAAATTCACCCGAGAAAATATTTTTAAGAGCCGTTCTTTTGTCCGAGAATAGTTCCTTTAAAGAAATGTTTTTGTATTTATATTTGTATTTTAATAAAAAGAAAGCCGCAAGCCCGACGGCACCGCAGCCGATAATAAGAATATTATTTTTATCCTCCGGTTTTATGCCGGATCTTTTGATTGCGTGAAGGGCCACGGCAAAAATCTCACAAAGAGCAAGAGCCTTAAACGAAATCTCACCGGATGCCTTATAGATATATTTTTTCTTGACGACAGCCAGGTCTCTCGCATAGCCATCAGTTGTTATCCCGGCTTTTTTTATGTTTCTGCACAGGTTTTTATCTTTTTTGCATGCATCACATTCATCGCAAAACAGAGAGCAGTCTCCTGTGACCCTGTCACCGACCTTAAAAAGCTTTTCGTCTGCGGCAGTGCCTGTGATCTCTCCTGACCATTCATGCCCGAATATGACAGGGTAGTGGCAGGGACCGTCGTACTCTCCTTTTAAAAGCTTAATATCGGAACCGCACAGACTGACTCTCTTTATGCTTACAAGTACTTCGTCCTCTGATATAAAAGGGATTTCATCATTTTCATCCCGTTCTATCTTAAAAGGAGCAGTGATTTTAAGTTTGAACATTTCAGGCTCCTTTTTTTGTGATCACATTTAATAATCCGTTGATGTGATCAATGCTTTCACGAAGCGCTGTCATATAGACATAAGCTTCATCATAAAGCTCAACGCTGACATAGTTTTCGTATCCTTCCTCAATGAGGATCTGTAAAATGCCTATAAGATCAGCGTTGCCTTTCCCCGGGATAAGGTGGCGGTGCACCCTGTCTTTAATGTCCTCAAAGTGGACATGCTCTGTATATTTACATGCATTCCTGATCTTCTCGAGGTAGTTATCTTCGCAGCAGACTACATGACCCACATCAAGATTCAGGCGGAAACGTTCGTCGTTTATCTCGTTTATAAGAGAAATGGCCTGATCGGTTGTTTCTATGAACATTCCGGGTTCGGGTTCTATCATAAGTGTAATATCATGGTTTCTTTTAAGACAGGCATTGATCCCTTCCACAAGATAAGACATTGCCTCGTCGTCACTCACCTCGGGTCTTTTTATGCCGCTTGCAAAATTCATTCTTTTTATTTCCAGAACCTCGGCGATCTTAACGGATTGCTTTAAAAGGTTGATACGCAGCTTTCTTCCGTTTTTGTTTTGATTGATAAGTGAAGGTTCAAAGGAGGAAGGACCCAGAAGATTTTTGTCACCGGTTGCAAGCGCGGAAAAATCAATAAGACTGTCCCTTGTAACATTCAGCAGATCTGTAAGTTCTTCTTTTGATACATTATTGTAGTTTATCCATGTGGGATCCAGGGAAAATTCGATACCGTCGTATCCCATAAGGGCAACATCCTTTATTGCATGCACAGGATTAATGTATCTTAAACCGTTGCTGTTATATGATAGTTTAAACATTTCTATGTCCTCCTAACATTTCAGTATCCTGTCAAAAGCTTTATCTATGGCGGCTGTTACAGTTTCCTTATCAACGGGTATTTCCCACTCGCCATCCAGGCTGTCACATTCCCCCAACTTGTTTAAAATAACGTATCGTACACCTTTAGAGGTTCGTTTATTGTCGTATTCAATGGATTCCATGATCATGGTTGGTGTCATTTTTTTTATCTGAGCTGTGTTATATTCGCTGTAAAGGCCCAGTTCTCCTAAAATGGTGTAATGAAGCTCTTTTTCATCTTCACTCAGCTTGCCCAGTAAAAGACTGATTTCTGCGGCTATACACATACCTATGGCCACGGCCTGCCCGTGTATCAGCCCGCCTTCCGATAAAAATTCCATGGCATGACCGAAGGTGTGACCGTATTCCAGAACAACGCTGTATTTTTTCTCGGTGGGATCCTTTTGCAGGATTCTGTTCTTTGACTGTGTTATGGTCTCAAACAATTTCATGAGACATTCCCTGTTAAGTACATCAATTTCCCTGAAGCAATGCCTGAAGTCGTCAAGTATGCCCATTTCCTGTATGAAGGCGTTTTTAACACCCTCTATCAGAGCAGCGCTGAAGTGCTTTTTATTTTCGGTTTCGACATATTTCAGATCAGTCCATACAAACAACGGTGCATAAAAAGTACCAAGCTGGTTTTTGCCGTTATCACCGTTTACAGCCTGTTTATTACTTAATGTACTGTCGGTCATTCCCAGGAAAGTAGTTGGGATCTCAATGTATCTTATGCCTCTGTAGATAAGCGAAGCCACAAGTCCCGCCACATTTCCTATAAGTCCTCCGCCGAAGCTGATAATAATGCTGTCTTTCGTCACCCTTTGTGAGATAAGCCAGTTGCACAGATAGTCAACGGTGGAGAGTTTCTTTTTTTGCTCGGAAATTTCCAGTATATTTTCAAAATAATTTATGTTTCGTTCGTCAAGCGCCCTTACGATATCAAATCCGTATATTTTATATACGGTATCTTCCGCAATAACAAATATCTTATCAAATTCATATTTTTCAATTATGTCACAAAAGCGGTCTGCTATATCATATCCGTAATAGCACTTTGTTTTAGGGATCAGATTATATTCTGAGGTATATATTTCACCTTCTGTCATACTGTGTTCTCCTGGATTATAAATAGTGTTTTTATGAAAAATCGGGTAATCGGAGTTAAAGCCGATTACCCGATTTTTTTTATATAACGTGAGGGACTTATGAGGGAGCCGTGAGCCAGCCACTTTTGTCACGACCCCATTTATTTATGTAAAACGATTTCAAATACTTTTTTATATCACGATTCCGTCTTCTTAAAGACAAACATCAGAAGAGGTAGTAGAGCTGTGACATCGGGAGTTCTGCCACGGGCTCGGATGTAATTTCCTCACCGTCAAGGAATACATGGTGTGTTGTAGGATCTATTCTCAAGTTAGCTACAACGTTGTTATAGATCATATCCTTCTTAGCTATTGTACGGCATCCTCTTACGGGAAGTACCTGCTTTTTGATTCCGAGCTCTTCCTTGATTCCGTGATCATAAGCATACTTGGATACGAATGTGATGCATGTGTTCTCACGTGCACGACCGAGAGCGCCAAACATATTCTTCATGATGATAGGCTGAGGAGTAGGGATGGAAGCATTAGCATCACCCATCTTAGCAGCGATCATCATACCGCCCTTGATGATAACCTCAGGCTTAACACCGAACATATCAGGTCTCCACATAACAAGGTCAGCAACCTTTCCGGGAGTAATGGAGCCGAGATAGTCAGCAATACCTGCAGCCATAGCAGCGTTGATAGTATATTTAGCAATATATCTCTTAACTCTGAAGTTATCGTTGTCCTTTGAATCCTCAGGAAGCTTTCCGCGCTGAGCCTTGTTCTTATCAGCAAGCTGCCATGTTCTTGTGATAACCTCAGCAGGACGACCCATAGCCTGTGAGTCAGAGTTGATGATGGAGATAGCTCCGATATCATGAAGCACGTCCTCAGCGGCTATTGTTTCCTTACGGATACGTGACTTACCGAATGCGATATCATCGGGAATATCACTGTCCATGTGATGGCAAACCATAAGCATGTCAAGGTGCTCATCATATGTATTTACTGTGTAAGGAATGGTAGGTGTTGTTGTTGAAGGTATAACGGTAGGACATGATGTAAGCATCATTGTATCGGGAGCGTGTCCGCCGCCTGCACCCTCTGTATGGAATGTATGTATTGTACGTCCGCCGAATGTCTTGATGGTGTTCTCAACATTTCCGCACTCATTGATTGAGTCTGTGTGGATAGCACAGGAAACATCATACTCATCAGCTACAGAAAGAGCTGTATCAATGGCTCCGGGTGTTGTACCCCAGTCTTCATGAAGCTTATATCCTGAAGCACCTGCCTTGATCTGCTCGATAAGGGGGGCAGGATCAGATGAGTTAGCCTTTCCGAGAAGAACGAAGTTCATGGGAAGCTCATCGAATGACTGAAGCATCTTCTTGATGTTCCAGGGTCCGGGTGTACATGTTGTAGCGAATGAACCGTCTGCAGGACCGTCACCACCACCATACATTGTTGTTACACCTGACCAGAGAGCTGTCTCGATCTGCTGAGGACAGATGTAATGTACGTGGGTATCAATAGCACCTGCTGTAACGATCATTCCCTCTGCTGAAAGAACCTCGGTTCCGGTACCGATAACAAGCTTGGGATCAACGCCGTCCTGTGTATCAGGGTTACCTGCTTTACCGATACCTACAATAAGTCCGTCCTTGATACCGATATCAGCTTTAACGATTCCCTGATAATCTACTACAATTGCATTTGTGAGGCAGAAATCAAGCGCTCCGCCTTCATTGGTGATACCAACCTTCTGACCCATACCGTCACGGATCGTCTTTGAACCACCAAATTTACATTCTTCACCATATACTGCGTAATCTTTTTCGATTTCGATGAAAAGATCAGTATCTGCGAGTCTTATTTTATCACCGGTTGTAGGTCCGTACATGCCGGCATAATCTGCTCTTTTAATCTTAAACATGTTTACAACTCCTTTTCTAATATATATTTTTTTTTGAAGATCAATTACTTCATGAAGCCTTTAAGCTGAGCGTTAAGGATAGCCTTGCCCTTATTGTTGTCATTAAGGGGACCGTTGGTAAGGCAGTTAAGACCACGTACCACACCTCTTCCTCCGAAAGGAACAAGCTGAACAGTTTTCTTATCTCCGGGCTCCCAACGGATAACAGTTCCTGAAGGAATATCAAGTCTGTATCCGAATGCTTTCTCTCTGTCAAACTTCATAAATTTATTTACTTCGAAAAAATGCATATGTGATCCCACAGCAATAGGTCTCTTATCAGGATTTTCAACTTCAAGAGTGATAGTTTCCTTTCCTTCATTGCCTGTAAGATCATCTTTAGCAAAAATGATTTCTCCTGGTATCATAGTAGCACCTCTTCTTTCATATTCTTTTTTATCTGATTTTTATTATCTGATAGGGTTATGAATTGTAATCTGTTTTGTACCGTCAGGGAATGTTGCCTCTATGGAAAGAGCCGGAAGCATCTCTGAAACACCTTCCATTACATCGTCCCTTGACAGCAGAGTAGCTCCGTACTCCATAAGATCAAGCACAGATGACTTACCCTCGCGGACCTTCTCATAAATGTCAGCAGTAATATAGGCAATACTTTCAACATAGTTAAGCTTAATGCCTTTTTCTTTTCTCTTTGCAGCAAGCTCGCCCATGGTGTGAACCATAAGACGCTCTTCCTCTCTCGGTGTTAAATGCATGGAATTTACCTCCTATCCATTTTGTGAAATTGTTTTATGGTACCGTACCACCGTCATCTTAAAAAGACTGTGATTTTTTTTAAAGCCCTCAAAAAAATTTTTTTGTGATTTGAGAAAAGCCTCATAAAACACGAGTTTTTATTAACGTGATTTTTTCCGTTACCCCTTGGGTGGGGGTTAGTTGTGAGAGAGCAGTGGGATGATCTTGAAGTGATAAGACTATTCCTGCAGGCATACCTGTAAGTCGCCATAAGCCGTTTCATTGGCACAAAAAAACCACCCATGCAAATAATTAAGAGGAGGAGCGCATGAGTGGCTTTATCATGATATATTCCGAAAAAAGGGATACGGAATATATATTTGCATTGAACTGTAAGCTGTTTGTTTTGGAGAAGAAAGCGTTCAGGACACATAAGGTTGCTTTGAATAAACAGCAGTCCGTTACAGTTCATGGTGATACTATAATATCAGCCTGATATGTTAAAGCCCCGAAAAAAAATTTTTTTTAAAAAACTTAAAAACGGCTG
>CACWUI010000052.1:16107-19397 GCA_902764045.1 uncultured Lachnospiraceae bacterium | reverse complement strand
AAATAATAATTAAAATGGGAAAAGGTTGTCCATCTTGCCATCAAAATAGCTGGAAAATATGTCCTAGTTGCGGAGAATATACTTGCAGAGGATGTGGAAAATATCGTAGCCATAAAAGCCGCTACGGGTAACCTTGCACAGGAGAGCCACCTTATGGCCCTTGCGAATGGAAAGATAGACCTGTATTCGGGAGAGGACGGTCTTATCGTACCCCTTATGTCCATAGGAGGCATCGGAGTAATATCCGTTTTATCAAATGTGGCTCCGAAGCAGACACATGATATCTGCGCAGAGTATATGGCAGGGAATGTGGAGAAGGCAAAACAGCTCCAGTTTGAGGCGCTTCCTTTGGTAGATGCACTTTTCTCAGATGTAAACCCCATACCTGTTAAGCACGCTATGGCGCTTATGGGTAAATGTTCTGCGAAGATGCGTATGCCTCTTTCACCCCTTTCTGCAGAGAAGGAAGAGAAGTTAAAGAAGGCTATGAAGGATTACGGAATTTTATAAATCAGAGGTGACTTTATGACAAAGATAATTATGAACGGATGCAACGGTCACATGGGGCGTACCATTACACGTATTGCGGATGAGAATGATAACGTGGAGATCGTTGCAGGTATAGATTTGAACGGAGAGAAGCTTAGCCATTATCCCGTATTTAAGGATCTGGATGATTGTGATGTGGAGGCGGATGTCATCATTGACTTCTCATCTGCAGATGCTATCGATCATTTGCTTGACTACTGTGAGAGGACTCATATGCCTGCGGTAATCTGCACTACAGGTCTTTCGGATGAGCAGGTGCAAAGGGTTACGGAGGTTGCTTCCGGTACGGCCATGCTTCGTGCGGCAAATATGTCTCTTGGTATCAATACCTTGTTTAAGCTCCTTGAGAGTGCTACCAATGTACTGGCTCCTGCAGGCTTTGACATGGAGATAGTCGAAAAGCATCACAACCGCAAGGTGGATGCCCCAAGCGGAACAGCCCTTGCTTTGGCAGATGTGCTGAAGGCTACAGCCGGTGTAGAACATTATTATGTATATGACAGAAGCAAGACAAGAGAAAAAAGAGATAAAAACGAAATAGGTATCTCGGCGGTAAGAGGCGGCACCATCGTGGGAGAGCACGAAGTCATCTTTGCAGGAGAGGATGAGGTGATCACCATCAAACATACGGCGTACTCAAAAGCAGTATTTGCCAAGGGTGCGGTTGAGGCTGCAGTGTTCCTTGCAGGCAAGGATAAGGGACTTTTTGATATGCAGGATGTAATTGCGTCGAGGATATAAGGAAGAGGAGTACCGGGGGTGCTCCTTTTTTGGTACAAAAGTTGTAAAGAGTTGTAAAAGAGCATTTTCATCATATAACTTGACATATCATCAGGGGGATATTATACTGCCTATAAATCTAAATAAATTTAGATAAATAAATAAACCTAAATTAATTAAGACAAGGAGATCTGAAATGACAACATTTGAAAAGGTAAGAGAACTCATTAACGACGTAATGCACATAGAAGAGGACAAGATCACTCTTGAATCCAATCTCTTTACGGATCTGGGATTTGACTCTATTGAAGCATTTGAACTTGTGGCAGCCATTGAAGAAGAGTTCGGTGCAACGGTAAGTGATGAAGATGCAGAGAACTTAAAGACCGTAAAAAATATTGTAGATTATATCGATTCACATAAATAATACGAGGTTGTAAATGGAGATAAAAAAAGAAGATATTTTGGAACTGATGGAGCGTTTCGAAGCTTCGTCTCTTTCCAGAATGAACTTTACACAGGAAAACATTTCCATCGAATTTGAGAAAACAACTGCGGGAGAAAAGTCTGTTGCATCCACTCCCAAGCAAAGCGATACAGGTGTGTCGCAAGAGATTACATCATCGGAAATTGCGCCTGAAAAAGAGCAAGATGGGATACCCGTAAAAGCACCACTGGCCGGTGTGTTTTACAGAGCGCCGAGTCCGGATGCCGGTCCTTTTGTAAAAAAAGGTCAGACTGTGAGAAAAGGCGAAGTGGTGGGGATCATTGAAGCAATGAAGATGATGAATGAGATAACCGCGCCCGTATCCGGTGTTGTAAAGGAAATAAATACTGAAAATTCTGCATTTGCGCAGTACGGGGACGTACTTATGATCATCACTGAGGAGTAATATGTTTAAACGTATTTTAATAGCAGCCAGAGGCGAGATAGCCATGCGTATAATCCGTTGCTGCAGGGAAATGGGTATAGAGACGGTTCTTGCCGTATCAGAAGAGGATAAATCTGCTATGCCTGCAAACTTTGCTACAAGGTCCGTGTGTATCGGTCCTGCCGAAGCTTCAAAAAGTTATCTGAACAAACAGGCAATACTTGATGTGGCAAAAGCTTATAAGTGTGATGCAGTTCATCCCGGTTACGGATTTTTATCGGAAAATGCCGATTTTGCCGGTATGTGCGAAGAAGATGGAGTGATATTTATCGGTCCATCTTCTGATATCATCAGGAAAATGGGAGACAAGCAGTCAGCAAGGGAGCTGATGAAAAAGAAAAGAGTTCCCACAGTCCCCGGATCAGACGGGGAATTGTCATCCCCTGAAGAAGCAGAAAAGATAGCAGAAAAGGTTGGTTATCCCGTACTCCTTAAAGCATCTGCCGGTGGTGGCGGAAGAGGCATGAGGATAGTTACTGAAAAGTCGGAGATGAAAAGAGCTTTTGACGAGGCTTACGCTGAGGCACAGGCGGCATTCGGAAACGGAGCACTCTACCTGGAAAAGCTGATAATAAATCCCAGACATATAGAAGTACAGATAATGGGAGACAGCCATGGCAACATAGTACATTTGGGAGAGCGTGACTGTTCCATGCAGCGCAGAAACCAGAAGCTGATCGAAGAGACACCGGCAAGAAGCCTAACGCCTTCCCAAAGAAAAGCTATACATGAAGCGGCTCTTAAGGCGGCAAAGGCAGTGGGCTACTACAGTGCCGGCACAGTGGAGTTTGTGGTGGATCAAAAGGGAAATTTCTATTTTATAGAGATGAACACCCGTATACAGGTGGAACACTGCATTACCGAAATGGTAACGGGTATAGATCTTATGCGTGAGCAGATACGCATTGCCGCGGGCAAGGAACTGTCCTTTAAACAGTCGGAAATCAGGATCAGAGGTCATGCCATAGAGTGCCGTATAAATGCAGAAGATCCGGAAGCGGGATTTACTCCTTCGCCGGGGGATATATCTTTTTTACATCTTCCGGGAGGCTTCGGAGTACGTTGCGAAAACGCCTTGCACACGGGAGG
>CACWUI010000052.1:13573-16082 GCA_902764045.1 uncultured Lachnospiraceae bacterium | reverse complement strand
CTATTATGATTCCATGATAGCGAAGGTGATAGTACATGCTCCGGGACGTATGAAGGCTATAAAGAAAATGAGAGCGGCTCTTGAAGAGATGACGGTGGAAGGTATAAAGACCAATCTGAATTTTCTGTATCTGATAATGTTTAGTCCCGGTTTTATAACGGGAAGCTATAACACGTCCTTTTTAAAAAAACACGGCGACCTGATCTTGAAATGGGATAAAGAAAGCAGAAGAAAGATAAAAAAAGATGAAGAATAAGCCTTTTGCAAATAAACGTAAGACGCTACTGTCCTATAAAAGTTATAGAGAGGAAATGGGAGGTGGCGGCAAGGAGTCAGACAGACTTGAGGAGTTGCTGGACCCCGGTACATTCAAGGAATACTATACGGAACTTGAGACTTCGGATCCTCTCAGGTTTCCGGGATACAAAGAAAAGCTGTCCACAGTAAATGTAAAAAGAAAAGATGCCCTTATTTGCGGCACAGGAAAAGCCGGAGGAATGGAAGTGGCTTGTGCCCTTTTGGATAAGGATTTTTTAATGGGCAGTATGGGAACCGTAGTTGGAGAGAAGCTGACAAGGATCATTGAGAAAGCGGATGAAGATAAACTGCCACTTATCATTTACAGTGCCAGCGGAGGAGCCCGTATGCAGGAGGGGATGTTTTCTCTTTTGCAGATGGCAAAGACTTCTGCAGCGATAAACAGGTTTAAAGAACACGGAGGTTTGTTCATATCAGTCCTTACACATCCCACCACGGGAGGAGTCAGTGCCAGCTTTGCAAGCCTCGGGGATATAATCCTGGCCGAGCCGGGAGCACTTATAGGTTTTGCGGGACCAAGGGTTATTGAGAAGACCATAGGACACAAACTTCCTGAAGGATTTCAGAGAGCAGAGTTCCAGCTTGAGCATGGTTTTGTTGACAAGATAGTTTCCCGTGAGGAAATGCCCGGGGTAATAAAGAGCATTTTAAAACTTCACAGCTTGCCGGAATATAATGACGGGACAGTACCCGGTGTATGCGATACGGATAAAGCAGACGATTCTTTACCCGCTACAGAAAATATAAGTGCATACGAGAGGGTACTGAGAGCAAGGGATAAAGACAGACCAAGAAACACAGAGATAGTAGAAAATATCTTTGATGAATTTACGGAGCTTGCAGGGGACCGATTGGGGAAAGAAGACCTTTCCGTTATGGGAGGTGTTGCGTTTTTAGACGGACATCCGGTTACTGTCATAGCACAGCGAAAAGGAAAGGACACAAAAGAAAATATACGTTACAACTTCGGCATGCCTAATCCTTCCGGATACCGTAAAGCACTACGCCTTATGAAGCAGGCTGAGAAGTTCGGACGCCCGGTCATTACATTTATAGATACGCCGGGGGCATATCCCGGAATGGAAGCCGAAGAAAACGGACAAAGCACGGCAATAGCAGAAAACCTTGCCGCCATGAGCTCTTTGCGAGTGCCGGTGATAAGTGTGGTTACCGGTGAAGGCAGTAGTGGTGGAGCGCTTGCCATAGGTGTTGCAGATAAGGTTCTTGTTTTGGAAAATGCCGTGTATTCCATTCTTTCACCGGAAGGTTTTGCCACCATTTTGTGGAAAGACGGAGACCGGGCAGCAGAAGCCTGCGAGATAATGAGGATGACGGCCCGGGATCTTTACGCCGACAAAATAGCGGACATGGTCATAAAAGAACCGGAAGGATGTCTTAATTCCGGAAACTTAAAAGAGTTCTGCGCGGAGCTAAAAAAAATCATTTACCGTGAAATTACCAAACTTAACACTTTGAAGAGAGAAGACCTGGTAAATGCAAGGTATGAAAAATACCGTCATTTTGAAAAAGAGCATAGTCCTCTGGAGAAAAAAGAAAAGGAAGCATAAATGCGATACATAAATGAACTAACAAAAACAAAATATCCCATCATACAGGGAGGTATGGCAAACATCGCCACGGGTGAGTTTGCGGCAGCCTGTTCAAACGCCGGAGCACTGGGGATCATAGCCGCAGGTGGCATGAATGCAGAGCGTCTTGAAAAAGAGATTAGGATATGTAAAGAAAAGACAGACAAACCCTTTGGGGTAAATCTCATGCTAATGAGTTCACATATAGAAGATCTGGCGGAGTTGGTGATAAAAGAGGAAGTGAAGGTACTTACCACAGGTGCGGGAAGTCCGGGCATTTATATGGAAAAATGGAAATCGGCGGGGATTACTGTGATACCCGTGTGCGCTTCCACCGTATTGGGAAGACGAATGGAGCGCTGCGGTGCGGATGCTGTGATCGCAGAAGGGACCGAAGCCGGAGGCCATGTGGGGGAGATGACCACAATGACGCTTGTGCCCCAGATGACGGAAGAGGTCAATATCCCCGTAATAGCGGCGGGAGGAATAGCGAGTGCAATACAGGCAAAAGCAGCATTTATCCTGGGTGCCTGCGGGGTGCAGATAGGAACCGCTCTTCTTGCTTCAGAGGAATGTCCAATACATGAGGCTTATAAAGAAAA
>CACWUI010000052.1:0-13527 GCA_902764045.1 uncultured Lachnospiraceae bacterium | reverse complement strand
GGTGATAACGCCACCATGGTAATGGGGCGTATCGCAGGAACTCCCGTACGTTCCGTGAAAAACAAAATGGCAAAGACATATATAGAGATGGAAAAGAAGGGAGCAGATAAGGAGGAGCTGGAAAGGTTTACCTTGGGCGCTCTCAGAAAAGCCGTTCTTGAAGGAGACACGGAGGAAGGTTCCCTTATGGCAGGTCAGGTGTGCGGCCAGATAAAAGAGATACGACCGGTTAAGGACATAATAGAAGAGATAAACGAGGGGATAGGACAATGAAGACGGCAGTTGTATTTGCGGGGCAGGGAAGCCAGTACCCGGGAATGGGAAAAGACCTATATGACAGATTTCAGACCTTTAAGGAAATTATTGATAAGGCAGATGAATGTACGGATCTTAACCTGAAAGAAAAAATGTTTAATGCAGATGAAAAAGAACTTGCAAGAACAGAGATAATACAGCCGGTAATGGCGGCCTTCGGATACGGGGTATTTGCTTTGTTTAAGGAAGCAGGGATAAAAGCGGACTTTACCGCAGGGCTCAGTCTGGGAGAATACGGTGCGCTGGCAGCGTCAGGAGTATTTGATCTTGAGACACTTATAAAAATAACGGCCTTCAGAGGACGGGTTATGAAGGAAGCAGGTGAAGGTCTTGATGCGAAAATGATCGCGGTTCTCGGCGGAGAGGAAGAAAGTATTGAAGAGGCGTGCAGGCAGGCGTGTGAAAGTACGGGAGAATATGTTGCTCCGGCAAATTATAACAGCAGGGGTCAGGTGGTTATCTCCGGTGAAAAGCAGGCAGCAGAGGAAGCCGCAAGGATATTAAAAGATAAGGATTTAAAATGCATTCCTCTTAAAGTAAGTTCTGCATTTCATACAAAATTTATGGAGCCTGCAGCGGAAAAGCTTAAAGGTTATTTTAAGAGCGAAGTTGCCTTCCATGAGATGCAGATCCCCGTTGTCTTTAATGTAACGGGATGCGAGAGAAGAGATGAAGATAACATCCCGGGGCTTCTTGAAATGCAGGTAAAGTCTCCGGTAAAGATGAGGCAGACAATAGAGTATCTTGAAAACAGGGGCGTAGAAAGAGTTATAGAGATAGGACCGGGTAAAGTGATATCCGGGTTTATAAGAAAAACAGCGCCGGACATGGAGTGTGTCAGTGTGGAAGATGCTGAAGGTGTTGAAGGATTAAAAGAAAAGGCGGGAAGTTAAAGGGAGGATAAAGATGGATCTTAAAGGTCAAACTGCTCTTGTCACGGGAGCAGGCAAAGGCATAGGGCGTGCCGTTGCGTTGAAGCTGGCATCCTGCGGTGCTGACGTGGTCATAAATTATGCGGGGAGTGAAGAGGCGGCAAAAAAAACCGCCCAAGACTGTGAAAGCTTCGGTGTGAAGGCGTTATGCATAAAGTGTGACGTGTCTGACGAGAAACAGGTAGAAGAGATGGTAAAAGAAGCTGCCGGTCATTTCGGAGGGATAGACATACTGGTAAACAATGCAGGGATTACAAAAGACAATATCATCTTAAGGATGAGTGAACAGGATTTTGATGACGTGATAGCCATTAACCTGAAAGGTGTTTTTAACTGCATGAAACATGTATCAAAGCTTATGCTTAAGTCCCGGTACGGACGTATCATCAGCATAAGCAGTGTTGTCGGCATACGCGGAAATGCAGGTCAGGTAAATTATTCTGCGAGCAAAGCCGGAGTTATAGGAATGACAAAGTCTCTTGCAAAGGAACTGGCATCTAAAGGGATCACGGTAAATGCAGTGGCGCCCGGGATGATCGAGACGGATATGACGGGAGGCATGAAGCAGGAAGCGCGGGAGAGGATGCTTTCATCTATTCCTTGTGGATCCATGGGGAAAGCGGAAGACATAGCAGAGGCAGTATGCTTTTTTGCAGGTAAGAAAAGCGGTTATATAACAGGACAGGTACTTTCTGTCGATGGAGGTATGGCAGTATGAAAAGAAGAGTGGTCATAACGGGCATGGGAATAATATCTCCCATAGGTAACACTTTGGAAGAGGCATGGGATAACGCAAAAAACGGTCGTCCCGGAATAGGTCCCATTACAAAATATGATGCAACAGATCGCAAAGCCGTGCTTGCAGGTGAGATAAAGAATCTGGATACGGAAAAATATCTGGATCAGTCAGAGACAAGAAAAATGGACAATTTTACCGTTTATGCCATGTGTGCAGCGGCGCAGGCTTACGCTGATTCCGGTCTGGAAAAGTCAGAGGAGGAAAGAGACCGGTGGGGAGTGATACTGTCCAGCGGTATCGGTGGGATACAGACGATAGAAGAGGAGCATGACAGAGGCCTTGAAAAAGGTTTTGACAAAGTTTCACCCTATTACATACCTAAAGCCATTTCCAATATGGCGGCGGGAAATATTGCCATCAAATACGGACTTCACGGAATGTGTACCTGTGCGGTGACTGCCTGTGCATCAGCTGCAAACGGCATAGGTGATGCCTTCAGATATATTCGTGACGGATACGGTGATGTGATGTTTGCCGGAGGAAGCGAGGCTTCGGTGACGCCTTTGTGCATGGGAGGGTTCTCCGCATTGAAGGCACTTTCTAAGTCTGATGATCCGGCCCGTGCATCCATTCCTTTTGATAAGGACAGAAGCGGCTTTGTTATGGCTGAGGGTGCGGCAGTTTTAGTTCTTGAAGAATACGAGCATGCAGTAAAACGTGGTGCTCATATTTATGCTGAGATAGGAGGTTACGGAGTGACCTGTGATGCTTATCATATGACGGCTCTCAATCCCGAGGTTACCCAGTCGTCACGCTGTATAAAAGAAGCCATAGCGGACGCCGGACTTGCTCCGGAAGATGTAGACTACGTAAATGCACACGGAACCTCCACAAAGATGAACGATGAGTGTGAGACCAAGGCGATAAAAAAAGCCTTTGGCGAACATGCTTATAAATTAAAAATAAGCTCTACAAAATCCATGACGGGACATTTACTTGGAGCCAGTGCGGCGGTGGAGGCGGTGCTTACCGCAAAGGCTATAGAAGAAGGGTTTGTTCCGCCTACGGCAGGTCTTCAAGTGCCGGATGAAGAGTGCGACTTAGATTACACTCCGGGCAAAGGAAAAGAAGCGGATATAAGATGTGCCATTTCCAATTCATTTGGATTCGGCGGACACAATGCAACGCTTTTGTTCAAAAAGGTATAAAATATGAAATTAAATTCCAATGAGATACAAAAAATATTACCCCACAGGTATCCTTTTTTGCTTATAGATAAGATCACGGACTGCACTCCGGGGAAGAGTGCCGAGGCTGTGAAATGCGTTTCTGCAAATGAGATGCAGTTTCTTGGTCATTTTCCCGAATATCATGTTATGCCCGGTGTGCTTATCATAGAAGCCCTTGCCCAAACGGGAGCCGTGGCCATCCTTACCAAAGAAGAAAATAAGGGAAAGCTGGTTTTTTTCGGTGGGATAAAAGAGGCAAGATTTAAACGACAGGTAGTTCCGGGTGATGTGCTGGAGTTGTCCTGTGAGATAATAAGGTCCAGAGGGCCTATCGGATCAGGCAGGGCGACAGCTAAAGTCGACGGAGAGATTGCGGTTGAAGCAGAGCTTACCTTTGTGGTGGGGTAAAAATGAAAAATGATCGATAGTGTGTTATTATCTACCTGTAAAAATAATTATCGAGGACGGGACCATGACTACAAAAGAACTTTTCGAAGAGGTTTATACGTTATTTAAGATGCACTTTTACAGGGAAGTTTTCAGAAATTTTGAAGAGAGGGAAGCGACTCTGACTACGGTTGAGACCTTTTGTATGGAAGTGATCTACGCGCTTAACAGGCCTACCGTAAATGAATTTGCAAGTTTTCTGCACATGTCGTCTCCCAATGCGGCGTACAAGGTAAATAACCTTGTAAAAAAGGGATACCTTGAGCGTATTCAGTCTGAAGAAGATAAAAGAGAATTTTATCTTCAGGTGACTGATAAATATATGAACTATTATAATGTGAGTACATCATATGTGGATGATGTTATGGCACGTATTGAGGAGCGCATGACAAAGACGGAGTGGAAGAATTTTTATCACACTCTTGAAGTGATGCTTATGGAAATGAAAAATGACTTGGACAAAGAGATCAACGGGTGATAAGCCCGTTTTATTTTATTATGATGTTTTAGGATCGACCAATAAAACAGCCAAAGAATTAGCTGCAAGGCCCGATACCAAAGATATGACTGTGGTGATCGCCGACAGGCAGACGGAGGGAGTGGGGCGCAGGGGTAAAAGCTTTTACTCACCCGAGGGTGGTATATATGCAAGTTACATTTTTAAGCCGGATATTAGCAATATCAATGACGGTGATATCTATACAATGGGTGCTGCAGTAGCGGCATGCGAAGCTATTGAAAAAGTGACCGGCAGATCACCGGAGATAAAATGGATAAATGATCTGTTATTAAATGACAAAAAAATATGCGGCATACTGACGGAGGCGAGACCGGCAGAGAAAGGTTTTGAATGGGTAGTAGTGGGGATAGGGATAAATCTTTATCTTGAAAAAGAGGTACTGCCGGAGGATATAAAAGAAATAGCCGGAGGGATATTTGATACAAAAGAAGTCATTCCCAAAAAGGAATTGACGGCGGAACTGACAAACCGTATGCAGGCGGTGCTGCAATACCCGAAAAAAAAAGACATTTCAGAGAAGTATCTGAAACGCCTTAAAATTCCTCCGGAAAAGTGGCCGTATTAAGAGATAAGATTACCGGATCTTAGTAATCTGCGGTAAACACCCATGCCTACGGCAAAGGCAAGGAATGCTTTTATTATGTCAAACACTATAAAAGGAACCACGCCCGTAAGCATGGCCGCACCGAATGATATGCCGGTGCTGTATGAAAGCCATAGACTTCCGGGAATATAGACTATCCAGGAGGATAAAACAGTGATCGCCAGGCATAAAGCCGGGCGGTTTTTTATCTTATCTATGATAAGACCAGCTACAATAACCATTGGGATAAATCCCAAAATATATCCGCCGGTGGGACCTGTAAGCTTGGCGATTCCGCCCTGAAAGCCTGAAAAGACCGGAAGGCCGGAGGCACCTAGAAGTATATATATCAGAACGGAAACAGTACATCTTTTACATCCCAGTATATATAATCCCAGAAAGATTACAAAAGTGGTAAGGGATACGGGTACGGGACCTATTGGTATGCTGACAGGGCATAATACACAAAATATAGCTGTCATTACTGCCGTGGTTGCAAGGTCTTTTGTGGTAAAACGCATATTATATCTCCATAAATTTAGTTAAATATATTTATATAATATAATATCATGAGCCTGATGTCAATCCCGGCAGTCAGATATATGATCATTGATCCTTTGCGTACAGATCCAACAATGTTGACAGAGACTTGACGCAGCATGTTTAATCTGCTATGATTTTTCAGCTGGACGACAGGTCTTTTTTTTATGTCCGGATCAGCTTGCGAGTAAGTTTTATGGGAGGTGGATTAAACCGTGAGAACCAAGATCATTTTGGCATGTACAGAATGCCAGCAGAGAAACTATGACACTATGAAAGAAAAAAGGCTTCACCCTGACAGAATGGAAACCAAAAAGTATTGTAAGTTCTGCAGAAAGCATACCTTACATAAGGAAACCAAGTAATTTTTAAATGAGGTTTGATTATGGATGATAATATAAAAGACGGAGTAAAATCAGGAGCAGACAACTGAAACTGCAGTTGCGGAAGGCGCCGCCGAGGTAAATGCTGCGGCAGCGGCAGCGGTACAAAAGCCGTCAGAGTTTTCCCAGATAGTATGGCCCAAACCGGGGCGTCTGTGGTCGGAGACCTTTACAGTTATTATAGTAGCGGCCATCATTGCCGTGATTATATTCTTTGTAGATCTGGGACTTCGTACCGGAATAGAGTTCCTGATACAATAATTACTTTTTAAGGAAAAGGTGAGTCGATGGACGAAGCTAATTGGTATGTTGTTCATACCTATTCAGGTTATGAGAATAAGGTAAAAGTCAATATTGACAAAACTGTCGAGAACAGAAACATGGGAGATCAGATTTTAGAGGTTTTGGTTCCTATGGAGGACGTGGTTGAGATGAAAAACGGCGTCAGGAAGGAATCTTCAAGAAAGATGTTTCCCGGTTATGTACTGGTTAAGATGGTTATGACGGACGAAGCATGGTATGTGGTCCGTAACACCCGTGGTGTTACGGGATTTGTAGGACCGGGATCCAAGCCGGTGCCCCTTACATATCAGGAGATCAGATCCTTAGGGATCGTGCTTCCGGAAGGGATGGAAGAGCCGCCTAAGCAGCGCATTCATTTTGCGGGCAAAGTTGGTGACAGAGCCCTTATTACCGGCGGATCATTTTCCGGAACGGAAGGTGTCATAAGCATCATTAATGACAGCAAGCAGACAGTTACGATCAATGCCGAATTGTTCGGACGTGAGACACCCTTTGAGGTGGGCTTCGAGGATGTCCGGATAATAAACTGATGGTAGTTTACGAAGTAAACTGCCATGGTGGGAGATAAAACTTTAATTTTTTAAATCGAAAATACCACATAGGAGGTGCCATAATGGCAAAGAAAATAGAAGGATATATTAAGTTACAGATTCCTGCAGGTAAAGCAACACCTGCTCCCCCGGTAGGACCGGCTCTCGGTCAGCACGGCGTAAACATCGTTGAGTTTACAAAGGCTTTCAATGCTGAGACGGCTGACAAGGGTGACGTTCTTATCCCTGTAGTTATCACCGTTTACGCTGACAGATCTTTCAGCTTTATTACAAAGACGCCCCCTGCGGCTGTTCTTTTAAAGAAGGCATGTAAGATCAAATCAGGTTCAGGCGAGCCTAACAAGAACAAGGTTGCTACTATCTCAAAGGCAGAGCTTCAGAAGATAGCAGAGACCAAGATGCCTGACCTTAATGCAGCATCGATTGAAGCAGCTATGTCCATGATCGCAGGTACTGCAAGAAGCATGGGTATAACGGTAGAAGAGTAATACGCGGGAGGTAACTTAAGATGAAAAGAGGAAAAAAATATACGGAAGCCGCTAAGAATATTGACCGCGCAACTAACTACGAGACAGAGGAAGCATGCGCACTGGTTAAGAATAATGCAAAGGCGAATTTCGATGAGACAATAGAGGCTCACATCAGAACAGGATGTGACGGAAGACAGGCTGAGCAGCAGATCAGAGGAGCTGTTGTTCTCCCCAACGGAACAGGTAAGAAGGTAAGAGTTCTTGTATTTGCAAAGGGTGCAAAGGCTGATGAGGCTACTGCAGCAGGCGCGGACTTTGTAGGAGCTGAGGAGCTTATTCCCAAGATCCAGAACGAGAACTGGTATGAGTTTGATGTTATCGTGGCTACACCTGATATGATGGGTGTTGTGGGACGTCTCGGTAAAGAACTTGGTCCTAAGGGTCTTATGCCCAACCCCAAGGCAGGAACAGTTACAATGGATGTAACCAAGGCTATTGAGGATATCAAGGCCGGTAAGATCGAGTACAGACTTGATAAGGCAAATATCGTGCATGTTCCCATCGGAAAGGCTTCATTTACACCGGAGCAGATCAAGGAGAACTTCGAGGCTCTTATGGCTGCCATCGTTAAGGCTAAGCCTGCTTCCATTAAAGGACAGTATTTAAAGAGCATTACCCTTTCATCCACCATGGGACCCGGGGTAAAGATCAACGCAGCAAAATATATGCAGTAAGATATTTGACAATATTTATTGTTTAATATACAATACCAAAGTTGAATTTAATAAGCCGAAGACAGCAGGTCCCCGAAAGGGGTTAAAGACATGCGCCCGCCCAGGTGATACTTATAGAGATTATTACGGTTTACGTGGTAATGATTGTGTGTGACCCGGGCAGGACTTGCGCCCGGGTCTTTTGGTTGAACTAAGAAAGAAAGGCAGAAAAAGACAATGGCTAAAGTAGAATTAAAACAGCCTATCGTTGAAGAAATAGCCGGCAATCTTGAGGGAGCTCAGGGAGTTGTTCTTTGCGAGTATCGTGGTCTCACTGTTGAGCAGGATACACAGCTTCGCAAGAACTTAAGAGAAGCAGGAGTGAAGTACAAGGTATACAAGAACACTCTTGTTAAAAGGGCTATCGAAGGAAGCGCGTTTGAGTCATTAAAAGATGACCTTACCGGACCTACGGCTATCGCTATCAGTGATACGGACGCTACTGCTCCTGCAAGGATCCTTGCTAACTTTGCTAAAGAGGCAGAAGCACTTGTATTAAAGAGCGGTGTGGTTGAAGGCAACTACTATGATCAGGAGAATATCAAGCAGATCGCATCCATACCTTCAAGAGAGGAGCTTCTTTCCAAGCTTCTTGGAAGCATTCAGTCACCTATAGCAAATTTCGCACGCGTTGTTGCACAGATTGCAGAGAAGGGTGGCGGAGAGTCAGCTGAGGCAGAAGCGCCTGCTGAAGAAGCACCGGCTCCTGAAGCAGCAGCTGAGGCGCCTGTAGAAGAGGTACCTGCGGCTGAGGCATCAGTAGAAGCGCCTGCGGAGGAGGCACCTGCAGCTGAGGCGGCAGAAGAAGCACCTGCGGAGGAGGCACCTGCAGCTGAGGCGGCAGAAGAAGCACCTGCAGAGGAGGCACCTGCAGCTGAGGCGGCAGAAGAAGCACCTGCAGAAGAAAAGACAGAAGAATAATTTGATCTATATACAGTTTTAAAGAAGGAGAATTATCATGACTAAAGAAGAGATCATCGAGGCAATAAAAGGTTTATCAGTTATCGAACTTAATGAGCTTGTAAAGGCTTGTGAGGAAGAGTTCGGAGTATCAGCTGCAGCAGGCGTTGTTGTTGCAGGGGCAGCAGGCGGAGACGCAGCAGGCGGAGCTGAGAAGGATTCATACGATGTTGAGCTTACTTCAGCAGGAGATGCTAAGGTTAAGGTTATCAAGGTTGTTCGTGAGGTTACAGGTCTCGGACTTAAGGAAGCTAAAGATCTTGTTGACGGAGCTCCTAAGATGGTTAAGGAAGGCGCTTCTAAGGAAGAGGCTGACGATATCAAGGCTAAGATTGAAGAGGCTGGCGGTACAGTTACTCTTAAGTAATCTTTCCGGATTATTTTCAAAAGATATAAAAGGCTTCGGCTTGCCCGGAGCCTTTTTATATTATTAAACATGGCTGTTGACAACGTTGAAAGCATGTGATACTATGGAAAATGCGCTTTTATGCGATTTTAGTATCATATGCTTTTTTCGCATATAACAGTTATCTATTTGTTTATCTGAGTAAATTCAAGGGGTGAAAACATTTATGGAGAAAAACAGGATTCGTCCGATGAAGTTTGGAAGTGCCACACGTATGAGCTTTTCCAGACAAAAAGAAGTTCTTGAGATGCCTAATCTTATAGGGGTTCAGAAGGATTCATACCAGTGGTTCCTTACTGACGGACTTAAGGAGGTCTTTTCAGACATCTCACCGATTGACGATCGTGACAATAAGCTCAGTCTTGAGTTTGTTGATTTTGAACTTTGCAGAGAGGATACAAAGTATTCCATAGAAGAATGTAAGGCAAGAGACGCCACATATGCGGCGCCTCTTAAGGTTGTTGTGCGTCTTTATAACAGAGAGACGGGCGACATCAGCGAGCATGAGATCTTCATGGGGGATCTGCCGCTTATGACCGATACAGGTACCTTCGTTATAAACGGTGCCGAGAGAGTTATCGTCAGCCAGCTGGTGAGATCTCCCGGGATTTATTATGATATTCAAAAAGACAAGTACGGAAAGATCAATCTCTACACCTGCCAGGTGATCCCCAACAGAGGTGCCTGGATCGAGTATGAGACTGATGCCAACAATATTTTTTATGTAAAGGTTGACAGGAATAAAAAGGTTCCCGTCACCGTTCTTTTGCGTGCTTTCGGTGCGGCAGACGAGACGGCTGAAAGACCCTGGGGAACCAATCAGGACATTATTGATGCCTTCGGTGAGGAACCCAAGCTTCTTGCCACTATGGAGAAGGACCCTTCCACATGTTATGAGGAAGGAATACTTGAACTTTATAAGAAGTTGAGACCCGGTGAGCCTCTTGTAGTGGAGAATGCAAAGAGTCTTATCTATAGTATGTTCTTTGATCCCAGAAGATACGATCTTGCCCATGTGGGAAGATATAAGTTTACAAAGAAGCTTTCATTCAGAAGCAGGATCGCAGGTCTTACTCTGGCTGAGGATGTAAAGGATCCCGAAGGGAACCTACTTGCAAAAGCAGGAGATGTTCTTACACATCAGACGGCAGACGATATCCAGGATGCGGCAGTACCCGCCGTTTTTGTGGAGGTTGATGTTAAGAAGCCCGACGGTACATCAGAGAAAAGATCAGTAAAGATCCTTTCAAACATGATGGTAAACATCGATAAATGGGTTACGCTGACCGATGAAGAAAAAGAAGAGATAGGGATCTCAGAGAGAGTTTATTTCCCTGCCTTAAGAAAGATATTAGAGGAAAACGACACCGAAGCAGATATTAAAGCGGCTTTAAAGAAAAGAACGGATAAGCTTATTCCCAAACATATCACTGTTGAGGATATTTTTGCATCCGTAAATTATAATATGCACCTTGAGTACAACATCGGAAACAAGGACGACATCGACCATCTGGGAAACCGTCGTATCAGAGCCGTGGGAGAGCTACTCCAGAACCAGTTCAGGATCGGTGTGTCAAGGATGGAAAGAGTGGTCAAGGAGAGGATGGCAAGTCAGGATATCAACACCATCACTCCCCAGGGACTTATCAACATCAAGCCGGTTACCGCTGCCATAAAGGAGTTCTTCGGAAGCTCACAGCTTTCCCAGTTCATGGATCAGAACAATCCCCTGGGTGAGCTTACACACAAGAGACGTCTTTCGGCTCTGGGCCCCGGAGGTCTTTCAAGAGACCGTGCCGGATTTGAGGTCCGGGACGTACACTATACTCACTACGGAAGAATGTGTCCTATCGAGACACCTGAAGGACCTAATATCGGTCTTATCAACTCCCTTGCATCTTATGCCCGTATAAACAGATACGGTTTTATTGAGGCACCTTACAGAGTGGTTGATAAGAGTGATCCGGAGAACCCCAGAGTTACCGATGAGGTAAGATACTTTACGGCTGACGAAGAGGATGATTACCATATCGCCCAGGCAAACGCACCTATAGATGAGAATGGTTATTTCATCAAGAACACGGTTGCCGGAAGATATAAGGACGAGACGGCCTCATTCGATAAAAAGTATATTGATCTTATGGACGTATCCCCTAAAATGGTATTTTCAGTTGCTACGTCCATGATCCCGTTCCTTCAGAACGATGATGCTAACCGTGCCCTTATGGGATCCAACATGCAGCGTCAGGCGGTGCCGCTTCTTACTACCGAGGCGCCTGTTATCGGTACGGGTATCGAGCACAAAGCGGCCATTGACTCAGGTGTATGCGTGGTCGCAGAAGCTGACGGAGAGGTTATCAGCTCACAGTCAGATATTATTAAAGTTAAGGAAAAGGACGGAAATGTCCGCGAATACAAGGTTGCCAAATTTACAAGAAGTAACCAGAGCAACTGCTACAACCAGAGACCCATCGTTGTAAAGGGAGACAAGATCAAAAAGGGTGATGTTATCGCTGACGGTCCTTCTACAGACAATGGAGAGATCGCATTAGGAAAGAACCCTCTTATCGGATTTATGACATGGGAAGGTTATAACTATGAGGACGCGGTACTTCTCAGTGAGAGACTGGTAAAAGATGACGTTTATACTTCGGTTCATATCGAAGAGTATCTTATTGAGGCAAGAGATACCAAGCTCGGCCCCGAAGAGATTACAAATGACATCCCTACCGTAGGGAAGGAAACATTAAAGGACCTTGATAAGGACGGTATCATCCGTATCGGAGCAGAGGTCCGTGCCGGTGATATCCTTGTAGGAAAAGTTACTCCAAAGGGAGAGACAGAGCTTACGGCAGAAGAGAGACTCCTTCGTGCCATACTTGGCCAGAAAGCGCGAGAGGTTCGTGACACATCTCTCAGACTTCCCCACGGTGCTTATGGTATAGTTGTTGGTGTTAAACAGTTTACAAGAGATGAAGGTGATGATCTTGCACCGGGTGTTAATAAATCCGTACGTATCTATATTGCCCAGAAGCGTAAGATCTCCGTGGGTGATAAGATGGCGGGACGTCACGGAAACAAGGGTGTCGTTTCAAGGATATTACCTGTGGAGGATATGCCTTTCCTGCCTAACGGACGACCTCTTGATATCGTGTTGAACCCTCTGGGTGTGCCTTCCCGAATGAATATAGGACAGGTTCTTGAGATACATTTATCTCTTGCGGCTCAGGTTCTTGGATTTAATATCTCCACTCCCGTATTTGACGGCGCGGACGAGAACGATATCCAGGATATCCTTGATCTGGCAAATGATTATGCAAACCTTGAGTGGAGCGATTTCGAGAAGAAGCATAAAAACAACCTGAATCCCGACGTTTTTGAATTCCTTGATGAGAACAAGGAAAGAAGAAATGAGTGGAAGGGAGTTCCCATTTCACGTGACGGTAAGGTAAGACTCCGTGACGGTCGTACCGGTGAGTATTTCGATAACCCCGTAACCATCGGATTCATGCATTATCTTAAGCTTCACCACCTGGTTGACGATAAGATCCATGCCCGTTCCACCGGTCCTTACTCCCTTGTTACCCAGCAGCCTCTGGGCGGTAAGGCGCAGTTCGGAGGACAGCGTTTCGGAGAGATGGAGGTTTGGGCTCTTGAGGCGTACGGCGCAGCTTATACACTTCAGGAGATCCTTACCGTCAAGTCCGACGACGTGGTAGGACGTGTTAAGACCTACGAGGCTATCATCAAGGGAGAGAATATTCCCGAGCCGGGTATACCCGAGTCCTTTAAGGTGCTATTAAAGGAACTTCAGTCACTTGCTCTTGACGTAAGGCTTCTTGATGAAAATGACAGCGAAGTAGAGCTTCTTGACAACTCCGAGTACGAGGTGACCGACTTTAAGCAGGCTCTTGAAGAGGGAGGCGGCTACAAGAGAAGCGATAAAGACATTGAGAATGAATACCGTCGCGGCGATATGTCTGTAGGAACCATAAATGAAGAAGGCGGAGTGGACGAGGAGTATGAGCCTCAGGAAGAAAACTTCGATGACTATGATGACGAAAACTCTTAAAGACTGTTTTTAAGTTTATGGAGGAAGCTGAATAAATGACAGAAATTTTAAAGAAAGAATCAAAGAAGAATAAAGGCGTTAAATTTGAAAAGATTCAGATCAAGCTTGCTTCTCCCCAAAGCATTCGTGACTGGTCACACGGTGAGGTGACAAAGCCCGAGACCATTAACTATCGTACTCTTAAGCCTGAGCGTGACGGACTTTTCTGCGAGCGTATTTTCGGACCCAGCAAGGACTGGGAATGCCACTGCGGAAAGTACAAGAAGCTCCGTTACAAAGGCATTGTCTGCGACAAGTGCGGCGT
>CACWUI010000051.1 GCA_902764045.1 uncultured Lachnospiraceae bacterium | reverse complement strand
GTATGTATCGTTCCCGCCCTTGCCGCAGGCCGTAAGAACGACACTGCACACACCAGGTATAAGTATTAAGTTTTTCCCTGACCTGATCTTCATTTTAAAACATCCTGTTAGACCGTTTTGTTCTTTAAAGGTATCTTTACGGTAAATACCGTGGTCCCGTCTCCGCCCGCATCGCTTTCCGGCTCGCTGTATAGCCTTATCTGACCGTTGTGCATAAGGACAATGGTCTTGACTATCGAAAGACCAAGCCCCGTTCCTCCCGTCTCCCTGGATCTTGCCTTATCCACGCGGTAAAATCTCTGGAATACGTTTTTCTGATCCTCCTCCGGGATGCCGAAGCCGTTGTCCTCAACTCTGAGATAAAAGTATTCGTAGTCCGCATTAAGGGAAACATGCACAAAGCCGTGCTCGTTATTGTACTTGATGGCATTCTCGATAAGGTTGGTCACCACCTGGGTGATCTTGATCTCGTCAACTTCTGCCTCAACGGGTCTTATACTCTCAAACACCAGCTCGATGGACTTTCTGTCGGCAATGGGAGTAAGTTTTTTCATAACCTTCTCAATAAGGTCGTTTATATTTACAAAGCTTAAGTTTAGGTTTGCCACTGAATTGTCCATGCGGACCAGTGAGAGCAGGTCTTCTATGATACCGTTCTCCCTGTCTATCTCATTAGCTATATCCTGCATGAATTCCCTGTAAACCTCCACAGGGGTGTCGGGATTGGCAAGAAGGGAATCCGCCAGAAGCTTTATGGATGTCATGGGGGTCTTCAGCTCATGGGATACGTTTGACACGAACTCCTCACGGGACTTATCAAGCTCGCTGGCATTATCCAGAATATCATTAAACTGTATGGAGAAATCCTCGTACTCCGTGTATCCCCCCACCTTTAACCTGTTATCCGTCTTTCCGGCGGCGATATCATCCACGGATTCCTTCAGGGCTCTGTACCTGTTGTTAAACTTAAATGCCAGAAATCCCGCAAAAACCGCCAGGGAAAGGCAGATGACCACGGTAATAAGGGTGGAATTGCGGTGGACGTCTTCAATGGAAGCATTTATCTTAGACATGTTCCGTCCCATGAGAATAACACCGACAGCCTCACCTTTGTTGTTGGTAAGCTGTGCGGCACTCTCCACTATGGTATTGTTTCTGGTATATGCGGAAACCCCGGCGCCTGATCCCACCGCCTTTAAAGCGCTTTCGTTTATAAGGGTCTTTCCGGTATCAAAGCCGTAGGTATCAAGGACGATACGGTACCCGTTGTCAAGTATCCTTATACGAAGCTCATTGATGGATGCAAAATGGGTATAGACCGCAAATTGCCCGGAGGCAGCAGCATCGTGCAGGGACTCATAACTCTTCATCTCATCGGCAATAACGGCGGTCTGAAGCCCCACCGCCTCGATTTCCGTATCCGAAATGATGTTTCCGAAATAATAATTATCCAGAAGATTCATCACCGTAGCCGGCACTATGGCAAAGATCATCAGATATACGAAGATCCTGAATGCAAAGCTACGAAAAAAACGCTTCAGAATCAGTAAAAATCCTGAAGACTTTTTTTCGGATTCAGATGTGTCGATGGAATTAGGCATGGAAATAATATCCTACTCCCCATTTGGTATGGACAAATCGGGGATGACCCGGATCCTCCTCTATCTTTTCTCTCAAGCGTCTTATATGGACATCAACGGTCCTCTCGTCACCCGGGAATCTGCTTCCCCAAGCCTCCTTCAAAAGGCCCTCTCTGCTGTAGACCTTATTGGGATGCTTGGCCATAAGCTCCAAAAGATTAAACTCTCTTGCGGTAAGGTTGATCTCACGATCGTTTATGGAAAGGGTCCGGCTGTCCGTATCAAGAACAAAATCCTTAAACCGAAGAACTGAGTCACTTGCTTCTGGCACGGACCTGCTCTTTGTATTTCGTCTGAGGATAGCCTTGATACGCGCCTTTACCTCAAGGATATTGTAAGGCTTGGTAATGTAGTCATCGGCGCCGTACTCAAGGCCCATGATCTTATCCATGTCCTCACCCTTGGCTGTAAGCATGATAATGGGAACGTCAGAAAACTCCCTTATCTCACGGCAGACCTGAAGCCCGTCGATCTTGGGCAGCATCAGATCGAGCAGGATAATGTCATAGGACCCGGTCTTTACCTTTTCCAGGGCCTCTTCTCCGTCATAAGCCCCGGTGACCTCCATCCCGTCCTGTTCGAGACTGAATGTAAGTCCTTTAACAATAATCTTTTCATCGTCAACCACCAAAACCTTTACAGCCATCTCATTTATCCTTTCTTACATTATACTGTGATCAGGTCCCTGATCTTTTCAAAGGAACCCTCCTTTATGCCCGACACTTTTTTTATGTCCTCTTTAGTCTTAAAGGAACCGTTTTCATTGCGATAGGAAATAATGGCCTCTGCCCTTACCTCACCTATGCCCGGCAGTGTCATGAGCCGGGCTTTATCCGCAGTATTGATATTTACAAGAGAGCCTTCGGCACTTACAACCGCACCCGCGCCAGGGGTCTGCTCTCCTCCGGCAGAAGCGGCTCCGGATTTCAGTGAGCCGATGATGATCTGCTCCCCGTCCGTCACCTCTCTTGCAAGATTTACACTGGTCATGTCCGCATCTTCGGTAACACCGCCGGCTTTTTCCACCAGTTCCGAGATCCTGCCTCCGGCATTTACCCTGTAAACACCGGGAGTTTTTACCTCTCCGCATATATATGCAGTGTACTCTGAAAGGTCAGTGACAGACTCTTCGGTCTCCCCGCTCCCGGGTCCTGCCGTTTCCGTACCGGAGGCGATCGTAAGCTCCCCTGCATCTCCGGAATCCGTACTTTTCTTAAAGGCGAAAATCCCTGCGATAACTACAGACGCAATGATAACCAATAATTTAATATGTTTTGTTTTCAATGTGCACTCCTTAAAAATCACTTTTTAAGGTCCCTTCAGTGCTATTATTCCAATAATACCCAAACACCACCCTAAATACAAGGGTTTTTAGGGAAAATTTGACTTTTACGGGCGTAAAAATTATGTTATTATGCTTTAATAAAAATTTATTCGGAGAAGATTTGTGAACAAGGGAAAATTTATAGAAATAAACAAAAACAGGATTTTATCCGGCAACATTATTTATCTGATAGCACTGGTGCTCCCTCTTGCTATCTACTTAGTGCTCTTCGGGATCAAGGGTATCTCTCCCTTCGGACATTACGTGTATCTTTCATCGGATATGTATCACCAGTACTGTCCATTTTTCTCGGAAATGAACAATAAGCTGCAAAACGGCGGCAGTCTTTTGTATTCATGGAACATAGGTCTCGGCACCAACTTTACCGCCCTTTTTGCATACTATATCTCAAGCCCCCTGAACTTCCTTCTCGCATTTACGCCCCACTCCATGACGGCACCTCTCATGGATATGATAATCGTGATAAAGATGATGCTTGCTTCACTCTTTTTTACGATCTATATATCAAAACGCTTTAAGTCAAAAAGCGTTATGATAGTCATCTTTGCCCTGTTTTATTGCATGTCGGGCTACATCGCGGCCTTTGCATGGAATATCATGTGGCTCGATTGTGTTGCGGTCTTCCCGCTGGTCATGCTGGGACTGGAACGCCTTGTATACAAAAAAAGGCCCTTTTTGTTTATCATCGCTCTCGGCTTAAGCGTGATATTTAATTACTACATTTCCATAATGGTGGTATTTTCAGCCATCATTTATTTCGTCTGCCTTTTATTTGTTTTTGACAGGTCGGGTGAGCGTTTTGCCGTTATAAAAAGGATCGTGCTGTTTCTGATATCCTGTGCCGTTGCCGCGGGACTGTCTGCGGTGCTGCTGTTGCCGGAGATCCACGCCTTCGGTCTGTCCGCTTCGTCCTCATCCACCTTCCCTTCCAACTTTAAGGCGTATCACTCATTCCTGCAGGAATTCTCACGGCATATGACCTACACCCCGTCATATACCTGGCTGAAGCATTATCCGAATATCTACTGCGGGATCTTTTCCGTCGCGCTTTTACCCCTCTTCTTTTTATCAGAGAAGATAGCCGCAAAGCGAAAGATCATAATGGGCGTGATCCTGGGAATATTCCTGTTTTCATTTATGTTTAATGTTCCCGAATATATCTGGCACGGTTTTCATTTCCCCAACTGTCTTCCCGCAAGGCAGTCATTCATCTATATCTTCTTTGTGCTTATCATGGGTTATGAAGCCGTCTCACACTTTAAGCATACAAGGACCAGGGATATACTCATATCCGCGGAGATCTGCGCTGCCCTGCTTGTGGTATTTGCCATAGCGTATCACGGGGACAAGTCCGTGGCGGACGATGACAACTTCACTTATTCCATAACGCTTATTTTGCTAAATGCGGCGTTCCTGGGGGCGTACTTTGTCTTATTCATACTGTTCAGGCGGAAAACCTCCGTGCGAATTTTTGCCACCATAGGGCTGTTTGCGGTGGCGGTCACGGAATGCTCCACCCATATGTTCAACACGGGACTGGGTCTTGTAAACTATAATGATTATCAGAAAAATGATGAGAACTATGCGGAGATCTTAAGACGCTTAAAGAACGAAAACACGGACACGGACTTTTACAGGGTCGACCAGGAGGCTGCCAGGACGGCAAATGACGGATCCTGGTACAACTATAGATCTGTCAATGCTTTTTCCTCCACATCTACCGCCGGGGTCTCCGATTTTTACAAATCCTTCGGTACTAAGGCGGCCATGAATTCTTATCAGAGACTGGGGGCAACTTCATTTCTGGATATGCTGCTGTCCTCCAAATATATAGTCTCAACCGTGGAGATACAGGGCGATGATCCTTTAAAGCAATATCATTTCGATCATAACGGGCTTTACGTTTATAAAAACGATTACACCCTGCCGCTGGGTTACCTTATCCCCGAATCTCTTGCGGCACAGGAACCCGAAAAAAGTGCTTCCGTAAGCAGCGCCATCAATCACCAGAATCAGGTCTTTGAAGATGCCGTCGGTATTTCCGAACTGTTTACCGTTCATTCTGATATAGACGGAGTAAAGGAATACAAGTTCAAAGCCAGGGCAGACGGGCACTACTATATGACCTGCAGGTCCACTCTTCCGGAGAGCATTACGGTGACGGTAAATGAAGGCACTGCCATCTCCTTCAGCGATATAAAGAAGCACAACAGGCTTCTGGATATGGGATACATAAAAAAGGATGACGAGGTACAGATCACTTCCGAGGATGACATAACCGGATTTACAGCTTATCTTGACACGGACAAGCTTATCGAGGGTTATAAAAAGATCGAACCCTCGGGACTGAATATATCTTCCATATCCGACACTGAGGTCAGGGGAAGATTCACCGCAGACCGGGCCGACAGATACATGTTTACCATTCCCTATGAAAAGGGCTGGAGCGTCTATGTGGACGGTAAGGAAGCAGAAACTTCTCCTGCCATGGGAGCATTCCTTTCGGTAAATGTCGAAGCCGGAGAACACGATGTAGAATTACGATATATGCCATACGGACTCATGCCGGGTATTGCCATTACCCTGGCAAGCACAGGCGTGGTCGCGGCATGGATGATCGTTTATAATATTAGAAAAAATAGGAGGAAATGAAAATGAAATTATGGGGCGGACGTTTCAAGGGAGAAACAGACCGGCTGGTAAATGACTTTAATGCATCCGTTTCTTTTGACAAAAAGCTTTATGCCCACGACATCAGGGGCAGTATCATCCATGCGCGGATGCTTGGTAAGCAGGGGATCATCTCAGATGATGAAGCAAAGCTTATTACCGATGGGCTGGAGAAGATACTGTCCGATATAAATGACGGGACTCTTGTGATAGATGATACCTATGAAGATATCCATACTTTTGTGGAGGCCACTCTGACGGAGCGGATCGGTGACACGGGCAAAAAACTTCATACCGGCCGCAGCAGGAATGACCAGGTAGCCCTTGATACGCGTATGTATGTCAGGGAGCAGATCGATGTTTTATCTGAGAATATCAGAGAATTTCAGAAAATACTCCTGCGTATCATAAAAGAAAATACGGACACATATCTGCCGGGATTTACACATCTGCAAAAAGCCCAGCCCGTAACTGTGGCGCACCACTTCAGCGCCTATTTTGAAATGCTTATCAGAGACAGAAGCAGGCTCGAAGACTGCAAGAACAGGCTGAACCTCTGCCCTCTGGGCTCAGGGGCCCTGGCGGGAACAACCTATCCGCTTGACCGCGAATTCTCCGCCGGGGAGCTTGGATTTGACGGTCCCACCAGAAATTCCATGGACTCCGTATCAGACCGTGATTATGCCATCGAATTCTTAAATGCGGCTTCCATCATCATGATGCACCTGAGCCGGTTCTCGGAGGAGATCTGTATATGGAATTCCAATGATTATGATTTCATCGAGATCGATGATGCCTACAGCACAGGAAGTTCCATTATGCCCCAAAAGAAAAACCCTGACATTGCCGAGCTTGTCCGGGGTAAAACCGGGCGTGTCTACGGTGCCCTTATGTCACTGCTCACCACCATGAAGGCGCTGCCTCTTGCTTACAATAAAGATATGCAGGAGGACAAGGAGCAGATCTTTGACGCAGTGGATACGGTCAATATGTCTGTGACGCTTTTTGCGGGAATGATCGATACTCTGAAATTCAATAAAGACACCATGGAGGCAAGCGCCAAGCTGGGCTTTACCAACGCCACTGATGCGGCTGATTATCTTGTGAAGAAAGGCGTGGCTTTCAGAGACGCTCACGGCATCATCGGTGAGATGGTTCTTTACTGCATCGATAATAACAAGGCTATCGATGATCTGAGCCTTGAAGAGCTTCATGGGTTTTCCGATGTGATAGGCGAAGACTTCTATGATGCGGTAAGCCTGAAAACCTGCGTGGATGCCCGCACCACCACCGGCGCCCCCGGGAAAAAGGCTATGGAGAACGCCATCGCTTTTTATGAGGAGTATCTGGATTAAAGGTCGCGAGGGACATGGTGACGGTTTTTAAGTCTCCCGCAGGGAGACTGAGAACCGTCACCGTGTCCTGAATAAAACGTACACACAAAGATACGGGGACAAAAAAAACCGTCCCCATGTATAACAAACTGCCATGGTTATGATCCCTGATGATGGCTGCTAACGCACTCTGTTATTCGTAATACACGCACCTGTAAGTTATGTTCTCCGGATCTCCCAGCATCACGCTCATGAGTTTCTTTCCTGTGGAGGCATCCAGGACTGACATGCATTCGTTATCAGTGGTCGCCCACCCCCAGCCTATGACATAAACAGATCCTTCTGGGTTCTGAACTGAGCCGCAGGCCTGGGAGAACTTGCCGTTGAATCCAAGGGAGCTGACCGGCTCCGCTTTTTTCTTATCCATATCAAGCACATATGTCCTGATCTCCGTCTGTTGATCCCGGTTATTGTTATTGAAAACCATGATCCGGTTTCCGTCCACGGTCACGTAGTGCTGGCCTGATGTCTTCTGAAGTTCGGTCAGACCGAATTCGTCGTCTTTGCCTGAGAGTTTCCACTTGATCTGATCCGTATTCTTCGTCCGGTCGAGACAGAGGATCGAGTCAAGATGACGGAATGAGCAGATCAGGTTTCCGTCGTCATCCAGTCTCATAGCGTTAAAGTAGAGGATATCCGGCGCATCTACCTGTTCGTTGGCGAAATCGTTGGCCGTAGGCGTGGCTTCCGTTGCGATCAGGTCATAGAGTTCCGGGTAGTCGATGCTCTTGAAGTCCCAGACCACCTCACCACCCTTGACTTCCTGAAGATATGAATAGATCACATTGGTCCCGTCGGGATACCCGGGAACGTTTTTCACGTTTTCCTTCACATAACAGGACAGGATATAGTGGTCCGGATCGATCATGAGAAAATCGTGACCGTCCACTCCCTGACCTTTGTCTGTGACATACGACTTCTCCATGGTGATCCGCTTGACTTCATTGAAGTCCTTATCCAGGATCACCCGCTCGCCGGGAGCATATCCCAGAAGATCATAATTGTCGAATCTGTAATTCTGATCGTGATAGCTGTAGTAGATCTCACCGTCCACATCGTGTTTCTTGAAGTCCCAGAAGCCGGTGGTAACATCCTTCGTGGGCTGTTCCTCATGCTTAGACCACACTATGTTGCCTTTGCCGTCCAGCATGATAAGATTCCT
>CACWUI010000050.1 GCA_902764045.1 uncultured Lachnospiraceae bacterium | reverse complement strand
TTCAGCAAAAACATCATGAAAAAGATAACTACCCATACTTTTATAACATGGGAAATGACCGCCCATAATTCCTTAAGGTATCCCCGCTTTAATATATCCCTGAAGGACGAAGTGAAAACGGAAACCAAAACCTCGGAAACAAGAATTAAAATGGCGGTATATCTGTAAAGGGGAGAACTCAGAAGAGTGTCTCCCGCCCGCATTATATGAGCTAAAAGATATGCGATTTCGGCGCAGAGCATATCCCAGAGAACAAAGTCCAGATGCTTTGCCCAGCCGCTTTTTAATCTTTTATACATTGCAGCCTCCAAGTCTTATCTGTAATAAGACGCCAATGGCAAATTAATCTAATATATATAACAGACCACACCCAGGCATATAAGAGCCTGAACTGCAGTAAAACGTACAACCACCTGGGTATCTGACCATTTGAAAACCTTCCTGCAATGATCATGTACGGGAGTTCTTAAAAATGACATGAAAGAACTGTTGTGAGTTGCTTTTATCAACGTTATTTTTATAAGTCCCAGTCCGCCGTCAATGATAATTACGATCGCAAGAAGCAGATACAACAGCGGGTGGTGTGTCTTTACTATGGCTATGGCCAGGAACAGACCTATGGAACGTGAGCCTGCATCACCCATCATAAGACGGCTTGGTGAGGAATTGTACCACAGATAAGCTAAAAGACCGATGATCATAAACAGCACGGCGCTTCTGAAGCCCGGATCTATTTCGTAATGGCGGAGCAGCGCCATTATGGAAATAAAGGTAACACAGCTTAAGCATCCAGTGAGCCCGTCGACACCGTCGGCGCAGTTGGTGACGTTTATGCTGGTCCAGGCAAGAATGACAATAAGTATCCCGTAAATAACCACGGGGATCCGCACGGTGTATTCCGAAACGGCAAACTGAAAAGTGTTGGGATTAAAGCCCAGGTAAGTGATGGCAAAAAGTATGCTTATCGCCAGGTCAAATAGTCCTTTTTTTAAACGTCCCCATTCTGTTTTTGAACAGTCATCCCAAAAACCGGTCACCATTTCTGCGGTGACGAGCATTATATAAATAAAAAGTTCCAAAGATATGGATGAAAAAAGCAGAACAGCCACATCAAAAAAAAGTATCATAATGATACCCGCGCCAGTAGGCTTACCTTTTGAATATTTACCTCCCGTGACATCACGGCCGCCGTCGGCAGGAAGAAAAGACAATCCCCGGTTCAGAACCATAAAACATCCGATAAACATAAATGCAATACCTACGGCGGTTACGGGACCAAATCCTGCCGAACTAAAAATATGTGCAAACAAAACTTATTAACCTCTTTCCGATACTTTGCAAGATTATATCACAGTTGCCGAAAAAACGCATTTTTTCTAAAAAACATGGGTTGTTAAAGCCATTATTTCCTTGTAAAGCATATTAAAAAGGTTTAAAATTATAAAAATATAGAATAATAATAAACAAGGGAGATTTACCTACAATGGAAAAGACAATGGAAAAGATCGTGGCACTTGCAAAGGCGAGAGGATTTGTGTATCCCGGATCCGAGATTTACGGTGGTCTGGCAAATACATGGGATTACGGAAATCTGGGTGTTGAACTTAAAAACAATGTAAAGGCGGCATGGTGGAAAAAGTTTATCCAGGAAAGTCCTTATAATGTGGGTGTGGACTGTGCAATACTGATGAACCCCCAGACATGGGAAGCGTCGGGACATTTAGGCGGTTTTTCCGATCCTTTAATGGATTGCAAAGAATGTCATGAGCGCCATCGTGCTGATAAGATCATTGAAGAGTGGGCGTTTGACAATAAGATAGAGCTGGAGTCTTCCGTTGACGGATGGTCCAACGAAGAGATGGAAAACTACATAAAGGAGCACGGCATTGCCTGCCCTTCCTGCGGAGCTAAGGATTTTACGGAGATAAGGCAGTTCAATCTCATGTTTAAAACCTTCCAGGGTGTGACAGAGGATGCTAAAAACACGGTTTATTTAAGGCCGGAGACGGCCCAGGGCATATTTGTCAATTTTAAGAATGTGCAAAGAACATCCAGAAAAAAAGTACCCTTCGGTATCGGCCAGATAGGTAAATCTTTCCGAAATGAGATCACTCCTGGAAACTTCACATTCAGGACGAGAGAGTTCGAGCAGATGGAATTGGAATTTTTCTGCAAGCCCGGTACGGATCTTGAGTGGTTTAATTACTGGAGAGAGTTCTGTATAAAGTGGCTTCAGGATCTGGGGATCAAACCGGACGAGATGCGCGCCCGTGATCACGACCAGGCAGAACTTTCATTTTACAGTAAAGCCACCACAGACCTTGAGTTCCTCTTCCCCTTCGGCTGGGGTGAACTGTGGGGTATAGCCGACAGAACAGACTACGATCTGAATCGTCACATTGAGGTAAGCGGACAGGATCTTCAGTATTTTGATGATGAGACAAACGAAAAGTATGTTCCTTACGTTATAGAACCGTCCCTGGGAGCTGACAGAGTGACCCTTGCATTTCTTTGTGCGGCATATGACGAGGAAGAGATCGAGGAAGGCGATGTAAGGACCGTTTTACATTTCCATCCTGCCCTTGCTCCTGTAAAGATAGGCGTTCTTCCCTTGTCAAAGAAACTTAATGAAAAAGCGGAGGCAGTATATACAGAGCTTTCGAAGATGTATAACTGCGAGTTTGACGACAGAGGAAACATCGGTAAGCGTTACAGAAGACAGGATGAGATAGGAACACCCTTCTGTGTCACTTATGATTTTGATTCGGAAGAAGACAACTGCGTTACTGTCAGAGACCGTGACACCATGCAGCAGGAAAGGATCAGCATTGACGATCTAAAGGATTATTTCGCTGATAAATTTGACTTTTAAAAGGAATTGCCATGATTTGTCCGAAATGCGGGAGAAATATACCAGGTAATGTATGTCCTTACTGCGACGGACCGCAGATAGAAGACCATACGGATGACTACAACAGACGAAGGAAAGAGTACGAGGATTCGACTGAAAAAACATATGAATCCGGAAAAAGCATTTCTTCCGAACCTGAAAAAGAAGAAAAAAAGGTTAATTATCGTAAGATGATCATTCCTCTTGCCATCGCAGCAGCGGCGGGAGTTGTGGCCATCGTTTCAATAAATGTTATCAGGAATTACCGGCCTGCCCCCGACTACAACAATGAAGTTTTTTATGCTGCCGAGGGCAATTATTACAGGATGTCCGGTGCAGATGCGGAGAAAGTGGGGGAATCAAAAAATGTGTTTTTCAGCGGTGACGGATCAAGATTTTACAGATCGGACGCCATAGAGGGACTTGTTTCATCAAAAGGATATATGGTTGATAATACAATGAGTGATGATAACGGTAATTATTTTGCGTGTGCACTTTATGATCCCTCTACCGAACAGGATAATTACAAACTGTTTGTATGGAAAAATGACGGTGAACCCATGGAAAAGCTTTCTTCAAACGGGATGATCGGTATCAAGTACATTTCCGAAGCCGGTGAATTGGGAACCGGCAATACCTCTTTCTGGTGCTGTGATTTTGAGACTGACAATACAGACCGGCTGGAGGAGGCCGTTGATTCAGTATATTTTTATTCAAAAACGGGCTCTCTGATAACACGAAACAGTAATGATGCTCTGTATAAAAGGGAGTTATCGGATCTTTCAGCCAAAATCAAAATAGCAGATGACATTGATGACATACTTATAGAGGATATATGGTGCAATAATTATTTCAAAAAAGCAGACAGAGCAGTAAACGGTTCTCATGACGCGGACAGAATATGTTTTATCAGCTCCGGAAGGATTCATATGTATGACCTGACATCCGGTGAGTTTGTTGATATCGGTTCTTCAAAGGGGTCAGACGCAAGGGTGTGCTATGACGATGTAAACAGAGTCGTATATCTGGCAGACTCCCAAAACATATCATGTGCCGTGACAGACAGAGGCAGGACCAATGACAGAAGAAGCCTTGATAACAGTTATATGCCGGGCAGCCTCATATGGAATGATCACAAAAAAACCGCACTGTATCTCAACTCCGAAGGGACTTTGAAAAAGATATCCGGAAAGGAAGTTTCCGATATGTCCGGAGATGGTACAATAACAGATCTTTTATACGTGCAAAATGACGGCGGGTATGTCTATACAAAGGATAAGGCTTTTTATTACGGAAGCGCATTTGATAAAAGTGCTGCACCTTTGGGAGAGGTTTCCTACGGCAGCATAAAAGAAGCAGTCAGATCAGGCGGATACATTTACCGTCCCGAGGGAAGAAATGTTGTTGCGGTTTCGGATGACGGATCTTTTACGAAAGATCTGGGCATATGCGAAAGATTATGGTGCGGAAGGCTTTAAGAGGTAAAAGGATTTGAAAGACTATATCAAAAACCTGGCAAAAGGCGAATTTGAATATGTTATTCCGGAGTTGATGCCCGTAGAGAGGGTTTCATCATCAGTTGTTGAGGATTCATCCGAGACGGGTACCTTTGCAGTGAAAGCAACGGGAAGGATCCAGGGAGCGGTTTTTTCAAACAATCCAAAGGTAAAGGTTGATGATGATTTTTCGGGTTCTGAAAATACGGTCCAATACACCGTGAGCGCGACAGATTCCTCTCCCGGTGATGTGATCGCCGGAGAATTTCAGGTGGTTACATCGGCAGGAGAGTTCATCGTTCCATTTGACTTTGAGGTTAAAAGAAAGACCATAAGCACTAAGAGCGGACTTGTCATAAACAGTCCCGAAAGTTTTGCGGAGTTTGCAAAGGAAAATCCCCTTGAGGCCGGGGAAATCTTTTTGTCCCGGGAATTCAGGGCGGTGGTGCTTCGGGATGATTTGTTTTTGAATGCCCTGTATGATCAGATGAAGGGTCAGGAGGATGTAAGCATTGCGTTAAACAGTTTCCTTGAAGGCGCCGGACTTACGGAACTTTCGGATAAAAGCGACTTTCATTCCACGACGCATCAAAGACCATCCGGTAAAAATAAGATAAGCCCTTTTATGAAAAGGTTTAACAGGTTAAAGGTTGAACTTTTAAGAGGATATCTTAAGTTTCGCATGAAAAAAGAAACGCTTTCCGATTGGACGGGGAAAGCCTTAAGGCAGCTTTCTGATGCGGAATTCCTGTCTATGTGCGGAACATCCGAAGAGGAAGAAAATGCATGGCTTGAGCTTCAGGTTGCCAGAGCGATGCTCTTATCACTTCATGGAGATTCCGCAGAAGCCGGAGTAATACTGAAAGATTATGCGGAAAAACTTTTCAAGAACAAACAGGAAGACGGAAGGCTTTTTTACACATCACTTTATGTACGTACAATGACAGACCGTTCAGGCGCAAGCGTTGAATATGCCGTTGATGAGTATAAAAGGATAATGAAGTCGGATAAAGTTCCATGGCAGATTATTCTTTTTGCATATCATCTGGATCCGGATGCAGAGGAGAATGCCAGCATATGGCTTACACGTTTTAAAGATGCTTTTGCAAAAGGATGCACCAGTCCCGTTATTTATCTTGAGGCAATAAGGATCATTAATAAACAGCCGGCTCTTTTAAGGGTGTTGAATGCATTTGAGACCCAGGTGATACGTTTCGGATACAGATACAGTCTTGTGGAGGCTGCGGCCACGTCCAGGATCACGGAGCTTGTGTCCGAAGAAACAAAAACGGATATGACGCATCTGTACTGCCTTAAGAATCTCTATGACGAGTATAACAGTGACGAGATCCTGATCACGCTCTGCTCAAAGATGATCCAGGGGAATATTAAAGGTCCCGAATATGCAGGCATTTATGAGCAGGCCATAAAGCGCGGATTAAATATCACATTGCTTTACGAGTTTTATCTTATGAGTCTTGATAGATCAGAATTAAAAAGGCTGCCTGAGACCGTACTTCGCTATTTCGTATATGACAGTGGTATTGACGCGAACACAAAGGCATATCTTTACGCCTGTGTTATTAATGTAAGGGAAAAGGAACCTGATATTTATCACCTGTACAGAAATAATATTTTGGAATTTACAAAAGAAAGACTGGGCGAGGGTCTTATTGATAACAGTCTGATAGTTTTGTACAGGTGGTTTTGGGACGTTACGGAAAATTTCGATCCCCTTCTTTCCGCCCAGCTTTTCAGATTGCAGTTTACCTATCGCATAAAGCTGGAGTCGGATGTTCCCATCACAATGGTTACAAGGCACAAGGAGTTTAAAACGCCTAAAAAAACACCTGTCAAAGACAGGCTGACCTATGCTTTTATTCTGAGTGAAAATGGTAACATTGAAGAGGATTGCGTTATATGTTTTGAAGATGCAGAGGGAAGGATGTACTCTGACAGATCCTTCGCCTATACCGTGGAAAGGGTTCTCGAGGACAGACCCTTTGTACAGATGAGTGATTCGGAATGCTCTAAAGATCCGTATTATCTTTTATACAGATACAGGCAGGAACTTCAAAAAGAAGACCGGGTAAATACGGAGGTGTTTGCAAAAAGTCTTCTCATGTATGACGGTATTTCAAACAGCTTTGAAAGCGAACTTCGAACAGTACTTTACGGAAGTACGGATCCGGGTGCTCCGGAAGCAAAAGGACCGGAGGTTAAGAATCTCAGAGGTGTGTCAAAGGCTGTTTCAGACCTTGAGAACAGTCTTGCGAGAATGCTTTTTACAAAAAGAAATACGGAGGAAATGGCGCCCGTGTTTTATGAACTGTATTCCTTAAAGCAGGACGGAGATGTGACGGATGCATATATCGCATATCAGTCTTTCCTGTATTTTGTAAAAGAAGAAAAAGCAGATGATTCAATATTTCCGATCATATATAACAGGCTGGATAACGGAGAAAAACAGCTTCCCGTTGAGCTTGCGGCATTGTTAAAGCATGATGCCACCGGAGAACGCGAACTTACTGCAAAAGAAATAGATAATTATACCAACATCCTGAATGCTTTTATAGGAAAAGGTTTTATTTTCCCGTTTTTTAAGGGGCTGAACTCAAGAATACCTTTGCCATATTATGTTGCCGACAAATCGGTTATCGAATTAAAACGCGCTCCGAGATCCGACATTTGGATCGATCTGCAGGATAACAGTAAGATAAAAAGAAAGGTCCGTCCCATGGAGACGGTTGGCGGAGTATATATATATCCGGTGACTCTTTTTGAGGGAGACAGTCTTTCCTACAGGATAAGCATTACCGATGAATACGGAAACACGGAATCTTCTGACGGCATACTTGAATATGACGGCAGGAGAGAATATGAAAATAAAGAATATCAAATGATAAATGACCTGTTAAGAGCAGGAGACAACGCTTTGCGTGAAGAAGCGATAAATGATTACTACCGGGAAAGCAACCTGAACGAAGCATTGTTTATTACTGTCTGATATTGACCACCAAAAGGGAAACATTTATGGAAGCTAACGGATTATACATCGGAATAGATTTGGAAGAGAGCATATCACAGGTCTGCTATTATGAAAGGGAAGACCAGTCCGTAAGGTCTGTGTACAATACCGAGGAAAGCCCGGAATTTGTTAATGCCGTCGGATTGCAGGAAATACTGGGCACACAGACTCACCCTGAGGACATGATCTATAAAATGATCAAGGCTCTTATTGATAAAGCAAAAGAGCAATCCGGCAATACTAATGTGGCCATGGTTGCCTTGTGTCTCAGGGATTACTCCCGAAAAACGAGAGAAGTGACGGCCAAGGCACTTGATATGCTGGGGATACCGAAAGAAAAATATATACTTATCGGTTTGAGCGAAGCATTTGCATATTATGCTTTTAATGCCGAACCTGCACTTTTTGCCCAGGGAGCGGTCCTTTATTATTTCGGTAAAGAGGGTATAGATGCTTACTTTTTACAGAGGATAAGCTACAAAGGAAACACCGTCCTAAGGGAGATAGACAAATCGGTTTCTTCTGACACACTGTCGGAGGTTGTGACGGGAGAGATCCTGCTTAAAGATGCGGCAGCAGAAGTAGATGATTTTTTAAGCAAAACCTTAAATGAATATAAGACCTCAAGTGTATATCTTACCGGTCCGGGATTTGATACTGATGATATTCCGCAATCAACCCTGAACCTTATAAGTAAAAAAGGATACAGAATTTTTGCGGGACAGAATCTGTTTGTTAAGGGTGCGTGCATCTGTGCTCTTGCCAAGGCAAGTCCCATAGCAGATCCCTTCAGAAGAGCCGGGATATTCAGGAATTTAAGTATTTCCGGCAGCGGAGATTCTTCGGGAGGCAGATTCTCGGCATGTATCATGGCCTGCAAGAACAGGATAACAACCGAAGTGTCTTTGAAAGCCTTCTGTAAAGGAGAAAGCGTGTTCCGCACGATAATAAGACCCGGATCAAATATAGATGAGAGTTCCGGAGACTTTGAGTGCATATTGACGGACGAAAACGTTTTAGAACTTGAATTAAAAGAACTGGGAGCCAATCTGCCCGTTTATGAAAGGATAGATTTATCCGGGATCAGATCACGGGAGGATCGTATGACCAGAGTAAATGTTTCCGTGGCTTTTTCTGATGAGGATACCATGGAAATAACCGTTAAGGATATGGGCTTCGGTGAGTCCGTCAGGCCGGAGGACGGTATTGTAAACAAAACAATATCCGTAACAGGCAGGCAGCAGGACAGACGTCCTCCTTCAAAAACCCGTGGCGTGATAATGTGCGACAGCAAACGAGCCCTTGTGCCTTTTGTTTTTTCGGACACCGGAAGAAATATATACACCATTGAAGAACTTGTTCAATATCTGTACGAAAACATATGGCTTGTGGACGACACTGTTATAAGCAACGAACTATTTAAGTTTATCGGTGACGATACCGGGAATCTTCCCATTGCCGAAAAATTAAAAAATCAGGCATACACGGGGGTTTCTCTGGGGGGCATGCTTCTAACGCTTTTCAAGGAGGTTAATTATTATACTCCGGAGGAAATAAGGATCTTGGAGCCGGTTCTGGAAAAGATCCAAACCGTTAATCCTGTCTTGAAAAAATACTCGGTGGCAGAGACCTATATGAAAAACAACTGTCTGTCAAGAGCGCAAAAAAGCTTTCAGGAAATACTTGAGGCGCCTGTTGACACGGAATTGCCGGAAAGTTTTTACGCGAAGGTTTATCACAACATGGGGGTATGCTTTGCCCGTATGTTCATGACTGAAAAAGCAGCAGAATGTTTTGAAAAAGCTTATGAGGAAGGGCATATGGATGCATCCAGAAAGCAGGCTCTGTATGCAAGGATATTATCGGATACGAATCCGGGAATAAGCGTAGGTCAGCTGGAATACGACAATATGAAATACGAGATTGAAAAGATAAGGCAGGAAAAAGCAAATGTGATAAGAAATGAAGCTGTTCCTGCGGGAGAAAGACTGGATATACTTAAGTCAGAATATCTGGGTAAGCATTTGTGAATGCTTGTAAACATATCATAGTGAGTTTAGAATATATTACAAATATTTTTTTGGAGATAAAAAATGAAAGAACAACTGAAAGAAATAACGGAAAAAACACTTGAAAAAATAAAAGGGGTTTCCAGCCATGAAGGATTAAACGATATAAGAGTGGGAGTCCTCGGAAAAAAGGGAGAACTTACGGGACTTCTCCAAAACATGAAAAATGTTCCTGCAGATGAGAGACCGGAGATCGGCCGGATTGTTAATGAAGCCAGGGAAACCATTGAGGAAGCCATAAAAAAAGCAGATGAGGTTATCAGTGAAAAAACCTTAAATGAAAAAATAAAGAATGAAAAGACAGACGTAACCCTGCCTGCATCAAAAAAAGCTTACGGTCACAGACATCCCAACAGGGTCGTTCTTGAAGAGGTTGAAAAGATTTTTATCGGTATGGGATACGAGGTTGTACACGGTCCCGAGGTGGAACTTGATTATTACAACTTTGAAGCATTAAATATTCCTGCCAACCACCCGGCAAAGGATGAGCAGGACACTTTTTATGTAAATGAAAAGGTGGTGCTCAGGACCCAGACATCACCTGTTCAGGTTCGTCAGATGGAAAGGGGAAAGATTCCCATCAGGATGATCGCGCCGGGCAGAGTGTTCAGAGCAGATGAGGTGGATGCCACCCATTCTCCCTGCTTTCATCAGGTGGAAGGGATGGTAATAGATGAGAACATAACTTTTGCCGACCTTAAAGGAACCTTAGAGAGCTTTGCAAAACGGATTTTCGGAGAGGATACGAAAACAAAGTTCCGTCCTCATCATTTTCCTTTTACGGAGCCGAGCGCCGAAATGGACGTGACATGTTTTAAGTGCAAAGGTAAGGGATGTCGTGTCTGCAAGGGTGAAGGCTGGATAGAGATTTTGGGGTGCGGTATGATCCACCCCCTTGTTCTTGAAAGATGTGACGTGGATACGAAAAAATATTCCGGCTTTGCTTTCGGTATAGGTCTTGAGAGACTTGCGCTTCTAAAGTATGAGATAGATGACATGCGGCTGTTATATGAAAATGACATTAGATTCTTAAAACAATTTTAATTATTTAAAGAGGTAAAAATGAATACATCATTTAATTGGATAAAAGATCTTGTGCCCGGTATGGAGAATGTGACTGACGAAGAATACAGGGATGCCATGACTCTTTCGGGTACAAAGGTTGAATGTTTTGAAAAACTTGATAAAAATCTGGAAAAAATAGTAGTAGGGAAGATATTGTCCGTGGAGCAGCATCCCGATGCGGATAAACTGGTGGTTTGTCAGCTTGATGTGGGGGAGGAAAGCCCGGTACAGATAGTAACGGGAGCTCCGAATATCAAAGTCGGAACGTCAGGACAAATGGTTCCTGTTGTTCTTGCGGGAGGAAAGATCGCGGCTGCTCACGGCGAAAGTGAAATTCCGGAAAACGGCATAAAGATCAAGAAGGGTAAGCTCAGGGGAGTGGAGTCCTTCGGCATGATGTGCGGAATAGATGAGCTTGGTTCTTCAAGGGATATTTTTTCCGATGCCCCTGAAGACGGCATATACATATTGTCCGGTGATCTTAAGCCCGGGGACAGTGCGGTCAGGGCACTGGGTCTTGACGATACCGTGTTTGAATACGAGATCACCAATAACAGAGTTGACTGCTACAGTGTACTGGGTATTGCAAGGGAAGCGGCGGCGACCTTCAAAAAGCGCTGGCTGGAATTCATGCGGCGGAGGGAGCCGGTTTTGCGCCGGTGAAGCTCAACGCCGTTTTGCTCGGCGGCGTCAACGACGATGAGATCCTCGTGGACTTCGGCAAGTGCTTTTCCGGCGTGACCTGTATTCGCGTGAAGGGCCCGCGGGGCGCGCGGATCGATCTGTACCACGCGGAGGAGCTGGAGCCGGACGGCAGTGAACTTCACTTTTTCGGCAACCGCTCCGCCCAGGCCCATGACTGCTACATCCTTTCGGGCGAGGGGGAGGAGACCTTCCAGCCCGAGTTCACCTATCACGGCCTCCGTTACGCCCACATCCACGGGCTCGAAAAAGTCCAGCTGCTGGGCATCGAGGGCGTGGCCGTCTCCAGCCAGCTGCCGGACGCCACGGAACTGACATCGGATAACCCGGCGATCAACAACGTCATTGAAATGCTCAGGAACACCGAGCAGTCCAACCTCTACGACATGCCTACCGACGTGTGCGCCAGGGACGAGCGCCTGGGCTGGGGCGCGGACGGCCATTTCTTCATGCACACTGCTGCGACG
>CACWUI010000049.1 GCA_902764045.1 uncultured Lachnospiraceae bacterium | reverse complement strand
TGCAAGATATGAGAAAATATTAAAAAAGGGCGGAAGGGTAGAGTTTAAGACAGATAATAAAGATCTTTTTGATTTTTCGGTGGAGTCCGTAAAAAATGCCGGATGGAAGTTGGAATATGTGACATATGATCTGTATTCCGATGAAGAGATGCTTAAAGGAAACATGGCGACGGAGTACGAACTCAAATTTACCAAACTGGGAAATCCCATATGCAAACTGGTTGCAATATACCAGTAAATATGTACTTGAAAAAAAGACTGCAAAAGTATAGCCCTGCCGGTGATATAAAAGTCTGTGGGCGAAAGGAGGAAAAACATGAAATTCAAATTAAGATCAGACTTTGCTCCCACAGGAGACCAGCCTCAGGCCATAGAAAAACTTGCAGAGGGCTTTCTGGAAGGAAATCAGTTTGAGACCCTTCTTGGTGTGACCGGATCCGGAAAGACTTTTACCATGGCAAATATCATAGAGCGGGTGCAAAAGCCCACTCTTATCATGTCTCATAATAAGACCCTGGCGGCCCAGCTTTACGGCGAGATGAAGGAATTTTTTCCGGATAATGCCGTGGAATACTTTGTATCATATTATGATTATTACCAGCCGGAAGCTTATGTACCCCAGTCGGATACATATATTGCAAAAGATTCGGCGATAAACGATGAGATAGATAAACTTCGCCATTCTGCCACCGCAGCTCTTTCCGAGCGAAGCGACGTGATAATCGTGGCTTCCGTGTCGTGTATTTACGGACTGGGCGCACCAATTGATTATCAGAATCTTACGGTATCTCTGCGACCGGGCATGGAAAGGGACAGAGACGATGTTATAAGAAAACTTATAGAGATCCAGTACTCAAGAAACGAGCAGGATTTTCACAGAGGAACGTTTCGCGTAAAGGGGGATGTCCTTGATGTGTATCCGGCATCATCAAGCGGTGATGGTGTGCGCATTGAGTTTTTCGGTGACGAGGTGGAGAGCATTTCTCTTTTTGATTCCCTTACGGGTGAAAAAAAGGCAGAGCTTGAGCATACGGTTATTTTTCCCAATTCCCATTATGTGGTGGATAAAAAGCAGCAGGCTATCGCTATTGCAAATATCAGGGCGGAGCTAGAAGAACGTATCAGATATTTTAAATCCCACGATAAGCTGCTTGAGGCCCAGCGGATTGAGGAGCGTACCAATTTTGATATGGAGATGCTGGAAGAAACGGGCTTTTGCTCAGGTATAGAGAATTATTCCAGGCATCTGTCCGGACTTCCTGCAGGGACTCCGCCTTATACCCTTATGGATTATTTTCCCAAGGATTTTCTTATAATTGTGGATGAGTCCCATATCACCATACCCCAGGTCCGGGGCATGTATGCAGGCGACAGATCCAGAAAGACCACCCTTGTGGATTACGGATTCAGGCTTCCCTCGGCCCTTGATAACAGGCCTTTAAATTTCAAGGAGTGGGAGAGTAAGATCTCACAGATGCTTTTTGTCTCTGCAACTCCTGCGGAATATGAAGCAGACCATGAGCTGCTTCGGGCGGAGCAGGTGATAAGACCCACCGGGCTTCTTGATCCGGAGGTGTTTGTGCGTCCCGTAAAAGGTCAGATAGACGACCTTATCACCGAGATAAATAAAGAGGTTAAAAAGAAAAATAAGATCCTTGTGACCACTCTAACAAAGAAAATGGCGGAGGATCTTACCCTGTACTTAAAAGAAGCGGGGATCCGGGTGAGCTATCTTCATGCGGATATCGATACTTTGGAGAGGCAGAAGATAATCAGGGATATGCGTCTTGATGCCTTTGACGTTCTTGTGGGGATCAATCTTCTCAGAGAGGGCCTGGACATTCCTGAGATAAGCCTTGTGGCGATCCTGGATGCAGACAAGGAAGGATTTCTTCGTACGGAAACATCTATTATCCAGACCATAGGCCGTGCCGCAAGAAATGCGGAAGGACATGTGATAATGTATGCGGATACTATTACAGGATCCATGCAAAAGGCTATAGATGAAACTAAGAGACGTAGAAAGATACAGGAAAAATACAATAAAGACCACAATATAACTCCGCAGACCATTAAGAAGTCCGTCCGGGATCTTATCAGTATTACAAAAGCGGCTGATCCCGGAAGGAAGGGCAGGGAGATTGAAAAAGATATCGAATCCATGAACGATAAGGAGTTAAAGAACCTTAAATCTCTCCTGGAAAAAAATATGCACCGCGCTGCCGCGGAATTAAATTTCGAGGAAGCTGCGATGCTGCGTGATAAGATGATCGAAGTAAATAAAAGGATCTATGAGGGGAAATAGATCAGCATAAACAGGTGTCAGATCCTTGCAATACCTGTTTTTTTTGCGGCGTCGGCCACGGCTTTTGCTACTGCGGGACCGACTCTTTTGTCAAAGGCTTTGGGGATGATATAGTCGGCGCACAGTTCTTCGTCAGATACAAGTTCGGAGAGAGCTGCAGCGGCAGCCATCTTCATTTCCGTATTTATTTCTGAAGCCCGTACATCAAAGGCACCCCTGAATATACCCGGGAATGCCAATTCATTATTAATCTGGTTTGGGAAATCGCTTCGGCCTGTGGCGACTATCCTTGCACCTCCTTTTTTTGCTTCATCCGGGAAGATTTCCGGTGTAGGGTTGGCGCATGCAAAGATGATAGCATCTTCATTCATTTGGGATACCATTTCGGCATTAAGAAGTCCCGGTGCGGAAATGCCTATAAATACATCGGCGCCTTTAAGAGCATCTGCCAGACTTCCCGTAAGATCGTCAGGATTAGTGACAGAGGCCATTTCTTTCTTTATATCATTCAGATCATCACGACCGGTTACGATAATTCCTTTCCTGTCGGTCATGATTATATTTTTAAAGCCTGCCTCAAGAAGAAGTCTTACTATGGCGATGCCTGCAGCTCCGGCGCCGGAGGTTACGATCTTTACGTCTTCCTTTTTCTTTCCCACCACCTTTAGAGCATTGGTAAGCCCTGCAAGAGTGATTATGGCAGTACCGTGCTGGTCATCATGAAATATGGGAATGTCGCATTTTTCTTTTAATCTTTCCTCTATTTCAAAGCATCTTGGGGCTGATATATCCTCAAGATTTATGCCGCCGAAGGAAGCGGAGATGTTATAAACGGTTTCCACAAATTCGTCTACATCCTTGGTCTTTACACACAAAGGGAAGGCATCCACACCGCCGAAGGCTTTAAATAAAACACACTTACCCTCCATAACGGGCATGCCTGCTTCCGGACCTATATCTCCCAGACCTAAAACAGCACTGCCGTCTGTGATAACGGCGCAGAGGTTGCCGCGTCCCGTTAGGTTATAGGATTCATCGATGTCTTTTTGAATAACACGACAGGGTTCGGCCACTCCCGGGGTATAGGCGAGTGCCAGATCCTCGGTGGTGTTTACGGGAACGGTAGGGTTTATTTCAAATTTGCCTTTCCATTTTCTGTGCAGTCTGAGTGATTCTTTTGCGTAGTCCATTTTTTTCTCCTGTTTTTTTGAAAGAGACATGGGGAGGGTTTTTAAGTCTCCATGTCTTCCTTTAAAAAAAGAGGCAGAAGAACTGTCTCCTGTCTCCCTTTGTACTTTTTTATCAACCGAAAAATCTCTTGATCTCGATCTCAGCATTTTCAACTGAATCTGAACCGTGGATGATGTTCTGGCCGGTTGAGTTTGCGTAATCGCCACGGATAGTTCCTGCGGTTGCCTCTTCAAACTTGGTGGCTCCCATTATGATACGCATACCCTGTACTGCATTCTCGCCTTCGACTATCATCGCAAATACGGGACCTGATGTCATGTAATCAACGATCTCGGGGAAGAAGGGCTTGTCAGCGATGTGAGCATAGTGCTCCTTTAAGATGGCTTCATCAAGCGTCATCATCTTGCAATCCTTGATGGTGTAACCTTTTCTTTCAATGCGGGCGATAACCTCACCCATAAGTCTTCTTTTTATGCAATCAGGCTTGAGCATGATATAAGTTTTTTCTACTGCCATTTTTAATACTCCTTTGTGTAAATAATGATCACGTGTCTTTGACACACTGTAGGGGATTATACCATAATTTCGTATTTTTATAAATAATGATAATGAGCAAAGTCAAAGAGACATGGTGACAGTTCTCAGTCTCCCTGAAGGGAGACAAAAAACCGTCCCCATTTCTCCGGATTATTGACCGAAAAAAACAAGGAGTCGCAAGAGTCGACTCCTTGAATTTTTTACTTTTGTCTTCCCTCAACCGGCACATAAGAGTATTCGGAAGAATTCTCTTCAGTTGGAGGTGGGGAACCTTTATCGCTGATCTTTTCGAATTCGTCAATGGTGGTAGTGTGTGTATGCTCTATAGGCTTCCATTTGATCTTTGCAAAAATCGCCACAAAAGCCATGGGAATATAAGTACACATGTAAATGGGATATGTAAAAGTATAAAGTATCTTTTTATGGTTCGGGGCATGTATCTTATCCCATTCTGCGATGGTGGCTATCAGTCCCTGAACGTAGTTGATCACATAATACACGACGATACCGGAAATGAAAGCCAGTATCACATCCGGGACCATTTCCCTTGCCTTGTCGATGTTTACTATGTTGACGATCACCGCTATAAGTGAAAGCGCCACGGTAACGATATTAAATATCATGGAAGGTGCAAGGAACATAAACATGTCATATCTGGATAAAAACATGGACTTATCCTTAAACATGTTTTTCAGAAGACCGCCGCCGTAATGAACGATAACCTGCAGAAAGCCTCGGGCCCAGCGCACACGCTGTCTCCAGGACTGGGCAAATGTAATGGGCTGCTCATCATAAAACATGGCGTCCTCTGCATATCCGATACGCTCGCCCCGGACAATGTATTCGGCTGAAAGCTCTATGTCCTCGGTAAGAAGATGGTAGTTCCAACCGCCGTGAAGTTCTAAGATCTCAGGCGCAAACATATATCCCGTTCCCGAAACGGTGGCGCTGCAGTGGAACATATTCCGGGGCCTGTTCAGGAACTGTGCCTCTCTGATGAAAGCAAGAGAATGTCCGGCGGAAACCCAGTTGGTCGCATAGTTTTTGGAGTTCCTGTATCCGGTGATTATCTTATAGCCTTCGGAATGCTTGGCGTCTATAGCCCGTAAATAATTTTTATCAAGCACATTATCCGCATCAAAGATCACATATCCGTCGTAATCCCTGAAGCCTCCGCGCTCTGCCTTCATGCGCGCAAAAAAGTAGGAGAGAGCATAACCCTTGCCAATCTGGTCGGTATTAAACCGCTCCACGACAAAAGCCCCTGCATCCCTTGCCACCTGCGCGGTATTGTCAGTACAGTTATCAGCGATAACGTGGATGTCGATCAGCTCTGAAGGATAGTTTTGGCGTCTGATACTGTCTATAAGATTTCCGACCACGTTTTCTTCATTTCGGGCTGCTATGATAAACGCGTATTTTCTTTTTTCTTCAGAGAAGGGAATACCACGTCCTTTGTAAGTTCCCTTCTTTTTTGCAATAAAAATGCGGGCATCCCTGTACATGGCTGCCATAAAAAAGAATATCTGATATGCAAACGCGATTGCCACAAAAATAGCAAGAAAAGTACTTATTCCGTTCACAAATGCCATTATATATATTTCCTCACTGTTTACGATCAAAAAGCTTTATTTCAAAGAGATTATAGCATTATGATATATATTGTCAACAATGTGTTAACAGTTTGGCCATATTTAGTTAATAATTTTAAAGGCCGCCTTTTTAAAGGCATTTCCCTGTGCTATAATCAAAAAAATATTTGAACGGATAAAGATCCGGAGGTAAAAATGATTTCATATGTAAAAGGAACACTTGCAGATATCACACAGGACAGCGTGATCATAGAATCCGGTGGATTCGGAGTTGGCATCATGGTTCCGGGTTCGGTTATAAATTCACTGCCGGGCAGGGGGACAGATGTAAAGATCTACACCTATATGCATGTCCGTGAGGATGCCATAAATCTCTTCGGCTTTTTATCCGTGGATGATCTTGAGATCTTCAAGCTTCTTATCAATGTCAGCGGCATAGGTCCTAAAGGCGCCCTTGCCGTTTTATCCGCGATAACGCCCGATGAATTGCGCCTTGCGATCCTTACGGGGGATACGGCAAAAATATCTTCAGCCCAGGGCGTCGGCAAAAAAACTGCCGAAAGAGTTGTTTTGGAATTAAAGGACAAAGTAAGCACAGCGGTTCCTGACAGTATTGCCGCAGGCGACAGCGGTCCGGTTTCAGGGATTACGGCGGAAGCGGTACAGGCCCTTGTGAGTCTGGGGATACCGGAGAGACAGGCGGCGTCAGCCGTTTCGGCAGTAGAAAACAGACAGGATCTGGGATCTGAAGATCTTATAAAAGAAGCTTTAAATAATCTGTGATTTAAGAGGTAAATATGGAAAACAGAATTATTTCAACAAATCTATTGCCCGAGGATGAGGTTCAGGAGAATTCTCTTCGTCCCAAGTCCCTTGATGAATATGTGGGACAAAAAAAGGTCAGGGACAATCTGAGAGTCTATATGGAAGCGGCCAAAAAAAGAGACGAAGCGCTGGATCACGTTCTTCTTTACGGTCCTCCCGGTCTGGGTAAGACTACCCTTGCGGGGATCATTGCAGAGGAAATGGGATCGCACCTGAAGGTGACTTCCGGACCTGCAATAGAGAAACCCGGAGAAATGGCTGCCATTCTTAACGGTCTGAATGAAAAAGATATTCTTTTTGTAGATGAGATCCACCGGTTGAACAGACAGGTGGAGGAGATCCTGTATCCGGCAATGGAAGATTTTGCCATAGATATAATGATAGGAAAGGGCGCTACAGCCAAGTCCATAAGACTTGACCTGCCCAGATTTACTCTTGTGGGAGCCACCACAAGAGCGGGACTTTTGTCGGCGCCTTTAAGGGACAGGTTCGGAGTGGTAAGTCATTTGGAATATTATTCCAATGAAGAGCTTGAGGAGATCATCACCCGTTCCGCCGGGGTGCTTGATATAGAGGCCGACAGTCAGGGTACGGCAGAGATCGCAAGAAGATCAAGGGGAACTCCCAGACTTGCCAACAGACTTCTTAAAAGAGTAAGGGATTATGCCCAGATCGAATTTGACGGTGTGATCACAAAAGAAGTGGCTGATTATGCCCTGAAATTGCTTGATGTGGATAAAAACGGACTGGACGGAAACGACCGTAAGCTTCTTACGGTGATGATAAGCCAGTTTAAGGGAGGCCCCGTAGGTATAGAGTCTCTTGCTGCGTCTCTGGGAGAGGATGCGGGGACCCTTGAAGAAGTTTATGAGCCCTTCCTTATCCAGAACGGTTTTATAAACAGAACACCACGGGGACGAATGGCGACGGAAAAGGCTTATGCGGGATTGGGTATTGAAGTGCCTGATGATAAATAATATAATGTTTTACGAAAAAATTAAATCGGAGAAAAGGCTATGGCTGAAAAGACAGAAATAGAAGTTTTAATAGACGGTAAGGTTTATAAGGTTTCCGGTTATGAGAGCGTAGAGTATATCCAGAAGATCGCAAATTACATAAATGCAAAGGAGAGGGATCTAAAGGCTCAGGGTATATATAACCGTATCCCCAATACTCTTCGTGCATATCTGATGGACTTAAATATTGCCGATGATTATTTCAAGGCGATGAATGAAAACGACAAGCTTAAGAGCGAACTGGAAAAGAAAAACAGGGACATCTATCAGGTAAAGCATGAGCTTGCAAAGCTTCAGACCCAGCTTGCCAGATTGAAAAGAGGAGAAGACCCTGAATACGATGCCGATGAAGATGTAAGGACTACAGGCGGGATCATTGACGGAAACTGATATGAAAAAAACAAAAAAATTGGAATTGCTGGCCCCTGCCGGGACATTGGATATCTGTAAGGCGGTTATAAACGCCGGTGCGGATGCGGTCTATCTCGGAGGTCAGATGTTTGGCGCACGCGCATTTGCGGGCAATCTTAATGGTGACGAGATATCGGAAGCATTGGATCATGCCCACTTGCACGGCGCCAAAATTTATTTAACGCTGAATACCCTTTTGGAAGAAAAGGAATTAAAAAAGGCATATGAGTATTTAAGACCCATTTATATGTCCGGGATCGATGCCGTGATAGTTCAGGATTACGGCGTTTTGAAGATGATAAGGGAAAGCTTTCCTGATCTGCCGGTCCATGCGAGCACACAGATGACGGTATCGGAAAAAACTTTTGCTTCTTATCTTAAAAGTTA
>CACWUI010000048.1 GCA_902764045.1 uncultured Lachnospiraceae bacterium | reverse complement strand
TGAATACTCATCCGAGTGGAAAAAGGGTGACGAGCCCTATTATCCCGTAAATGATGAAAAGAACGGTAAGCTTTATGAGGAATATAAAAAGCTTGCCGACGCCGAGGAGAAAGTTGTATTCGGCGGTCGTCTGGGTGAGTACAAATATTATGATATGGACAAGGTCATAGAGAGCGCCCTTGCTGCGGTAAGGAAAGAAATACCCTAAAAAAACAAAAGTGGAGAGAAAAGAAAAAATGAAAAAGAGAAGATTGTTTAAGATAGTACCTGCAGTTGCGGCAGCATCCATCGCATTCGGAGGGATCGCGTTATCCGGATGTGCAGAGAAGAAGCCTGTTCAGACTGCTGTTTCCGAAAAAATAGAAAGTATGGATATTCCGGCGATAGGAGCAGAGGCACCTTATATGGAGGGTGCGTCTGAAACTGCGCAAACGCAGATTGATGAGTTGAAAGCAAATAATTCATATACTGCAAGCAACCCCCTTGTTATGTATAACCCTTACGGAACCTTAGATCTGTCTTTATATGTATTTTTCCAGACAGAAGAGGATGCCAAAGTTTCCTATAATATTTCCGTACCCGATGAAAGCATACCGGATTTCGGTGGTAATCTGAGCAAGACTGCAGAAAAAGACCATGAACACACGCTTCTGGGTCTTGTGCCGGGTTATGTAAATACAGTTACCATTATCACGGAAACGGAAAATGAAAAAAGAGAGGTTTCTTTTGACTATGCATGTCCCAGAAGCGTGCTTACGGATAAAGAAGCCGCTATTATTGATCATACTGAAGAACTTACCATGGAAAATCCCGGAACGGAATTTGCAGGTGACCAGAAAGAGATAATCCTTGCACAGGAAAAATCAGATAAATCGCTTGCAGAAGGTCTGTTTCTTATGATGGGTAATTATGATATGACCGGAGGGATCAGAAACTATGCTTATATGTATGATAATGACGGTGTTATGCGTTGTAAACTCTGTGCCGGATTTTCTGCAGCAGGTAATATCCTTTTTGACAATGAGGGTGGATACATTTATCTTCCTATTTCTGCAGGAAAGATCGCAAAGATAAATAAACTGGGGAAGGTGGAGAGGGTTTATCCTCAGGGGGATCTGCTTAACCACCACGATATGATCTTTGATAACGACGGCAACATCCTTTTCCTTGCAACGGACAACTCCAATAAAGAGGATGTTGAGGACTGCATAGGAAAACTGGATGTTGAGACAGGTGAGGTTTCACTGGTGCTTGATCTTTCCAATCTGTTCAGGTCCTATGAGGATACGTGTTCAAATGATGCGAATCAGGCATATGGTGCGGCGGGAGATGGTGTTGACTGGATGCATATAAACTCTATCTGGCTCGAGGGAGATGACGCTTTCCTCAGTGCCAGAGAAACTTCAACCATTATCAAGATTAATAACCTTCTTACTAATCCATCTATCGGCTATCTTATCGGAAGTGAGAATTTCTGGAAGGGAACGGGATATGAGCAGTATCTTTTAAAGAAGGTAAATGAGTTTGACATTCAGGGCGGACAGCATCATCTGACATATTTTCCTTCAAATGAAGCAGGTGTATATAACATGACCATGTACAATAACAACATGGCGTACAGCACCACCCAGCCGGACTATGACTGGACACAGGACGGATTTGCAAATCTTACTGTTACGGATGCAAAGGAGCCCAGTTACTATTATAACTACAAGATAAATGAGAATGAAAAGACAGTTGAACTGGTGGACAGCATAGCCGTTCCCACTTCGGGGATCGTGTCAAGCGCACAGACACTGCCTAACGGAAACATCGTTACGGATTCGGGTGTGCTGGGGATCTTCTCTGAGTATGACAGTGAAGGAAAGCTGATAAGAAGTTATTATTGCCAGCCTATTTCCAGATTTTTGTACAGGGTGTTTAAGTATGATTTTAAGGGGTTCTTCTTTGAATAAAGAGAAATCCGGAGTTTCGCGAAGCGAAACTCCAAAAATTGGCGGTTGCGCATAAGCCGCCAATTTTGCCCGGTAGGGCAAGAGTTCTGCAAGGCAGAACTCTAAAAGCCGGTGGTGGCATATAGGCCACCGGCTTTTTGGAGATGTACCGAAGCGGTCATAACGGGGCGCACTCGAAATGCGTTTGACGGGCAACCGTCACAAGGGTTCGAATCCCTTCATCTCCGTTTTTTTACAAACATATTTTGTATTTACTTTTTATCACAACTTCCGTGATCTGCATTTTCAAACTGTAGAATACAGCCCTGAAGAATTAACAGGCAGGCATGATCGTTATGAACACGAAAGACAAGCATAAATGTTGCGTTGCAACTATGCTTGTCTTTCGTATAACGGTCATGCCCGTCTGAATTCTTCGGACTGTCTTCTAATGTTCGAAAATGCAGATACGAAAATTGTGATGCAGTATCTATCAAAATCTTATGTTTTACAACAAAAAAACGCCGTGAAAAAATCACGACGTAAATACATAGCTGGGCTTGAGGGATTCGAACCCCCGAATGCTGGAATCAGAATCCAGTGCCTTACCGCTTGGCGAAAGCCCAATGCGTTTGCTTTACAGCAACTTGCAGTATTATATAACACCACATGGAGCGTGTCAATGGAACTTTGTGAATTTAAAAAATTAAAAATAACACGTTTTACAAAAAACGGAGCCTATCTTTCCTGCGGTAAGGACGAGGAAGTCTTGCTTCCCGGAAAGGAAGTACCGGAGGGTGCAAAGGCCGGCGATGAGTTGGAAGTGTTTTTATACCTTGACTCCCTTGACCGTCCGGTAGCCACCGTAAAAAAGCCCCTTATTACAAAAGAAGCCCCGGCCGTACTGGAAGTGACGGAGATCACCCCCATAGGCGTATTTCTTGACTGGGGACTTGATAAGGACTTGCTTTTGCCCTTCAGGGAACAGGTGGAGCCCGTAGCTTACGGCCCCGGAGGTGTGGTTCAGGAACATATAGGAATGGGAGATAAGCTTCCCGTATATCTTTATATAGACAAGTCGGGACGTCCCGCCGCAAGCATGCGCATATACAACAGGCTTGAAAACGGCACGGAGTATGTAAAGGACAGTGCCGTGGAGGGGACCGTGATACGGATCAATCCGGAAATGGGCGTGTTTGTGGCAGTTGATGACAAGTACTTCGGCATGATCCCCATCAGGGAAATTCATCACAGAGTTGTCCTGGGGGATAAGGTCTACGGAAGAGTGACTCTTGTGCGGGATGACGGAAAATATATGATAAGCTTAAATAACAAAGCACATATCCAGATGGATCAGGATGCACAGCTGATCCTTGACGCTTTGGAGGCAATGGGTGGGAGGCTGCCTCTGGGAGATAAAAGCGACCCGGAGGATATCAAAAAAAGACTCCATATGAGCAAGGCTGCATTTAAGCGCGCTGCAGGTTCACTTTACAAACAAAAGAAAATTATCATTGGTGCCGAAGAGATCAGGCTAAATATTACAGAAATATGACAGAAATGTGTTTAAATTATTAAAAAAAAGAGAAAAAGGGCAATTTACCCTTTTTTTTTTATGCATAATGCTATAGAATGGTACAGGCTTTTAACAGGCGTACTACTGAAAAGGAAGGAGAAGATATTGATTTCCAAAGAGGTATTAGCTGAAGCCGTAAAAGGAATTAAAAAGATCACATCTTTTGATCTTTGCGTATCCGATGAGACGGGTGCTACCATTGCCGGAACCTTTAATCCGGATGTGGCGGTCTTAAATGATATAGTTTCATTTATAGCATCCGGGCAGGATATCCTCGAAGATGAAGAAAGATGTTTTGTAAAGATAAAGTACAGTGGTAAACGCTTTGTCGGCATAGTTACCTTAAAGGGTACAGGAGCTGACAAAGCAAAGGTTGCCGGCATGGCCGCTCTGCAGATAGGCCAGCTTTACGAGGCTTACGACAGGGGGACCATAGTAAGCGATTACATTAATAATCTTTTGCTGGGTAAGATACTTCCCACCAATATAGACAGTGATGCCAAAGCGGTAGGGCTTGATCCGGGGCTTCGGCGTGACGTGTGTATAATCGTGGCAAAGGATGATCATGCATCCGAAGTGAAGAATGCCATTAAAGCCATGGTCGAAAAAAGAGATGACTTTTATGTGGTCTCTGTTGAGCATGGCCGGATCGTTATTGTCACAAGTGCCGAAAACGATGACTTTGAAAAAGAGGCCGGGGAGATATTTGACGAATTGAACAAAAAAAACCAAATGGCTTCCCACATCGGGTTCGGAAGACCGGTGGAGACTATAAGCGAGCTTCCTGAAGCCTATCGTGAAGCTGTGACAGCCATTGAGGTGTGTGAGACATTTTATCCCGAAAGAAAGATCGTCTCTTATGACAGACTGGGTCTGGGACGGCTTATCATTAACTGTCCGGACGAGATCTGCGAGATGTTTTTAAAGGAGCATTTTGACAAAAGCTCCATTGAGAAGATCGACCAGGAGACTCTCAATACGGTAAATGCTTTTTTTGAGAACTCCCTTAATATCTCGGAGACTGCAAGAAAACTTTTTATTCACAGAAACACGCTTATTTACAGGCTGAACAAACTCCAGAAAATGGTTGGGCTTGATGTAAAGAAGCTGGATGATGCCATTACCTTTAAGGTTTCGGTCATGGTGTATAAAAAATACATGGAAGAAAAAAAGAAGTCTTAAGTAAGACTTTTCGGAGGTTTTTATGATAAAGATGGAAAATGTAAGCATGACTTATGCCAAGGACATAGTCGGGATAAGCAACGTAAGCTTACATGTGGAAAAAGGAGATTTTGTTTTCGTGGTGGGCAAGTCGGGCTCGGGAAAGTCCACGCTTATGAAGCTTCTTCTTAAGGAACTTGATCCCACTTCGGGAAAGATATACATAAACGGCGAATTCTTAAATGATGCCACAAGAAAAACCCTTCCCTTTATCAGAAGAAAGATAGGGGTTGTGTTCCAGGACTTCAGATTGTTGGAGGACCGCTCGGTATATGAAAATATCGCATTCGCCCAGAAGGTTATAGAGGTGCCTGCTGTTGACATTAAGAAGAATGTTCTTAAGATGCTCTCCATGGTGGGACTGCTTGATAAATACAAGTCAAACCCTAAGGAACTTTCGGGAGGAGAACAGCAGCGTGTGGCCATAGCAAGGGCACTGGTAAATTCACCGGATATCCTGCTCTGCGATGAGCCTACGGGAAACTTAGACATCGTTACCAGTGAAGAGATCATGAAGCTTCTTAAACTGGCAAACGATCAGGGGACTACAGTGCTTGTGGTTACCCACAATCTGGATATAGTCCAGCAGATGAACATGAGGACCATCACCATGAGTGAAGGTAAGATAATAAGTGATATGGCAAAAGGTGGTTTAGCATATGAAGATTAATTCAGCAGGTTATCAGATAAGACAGGGCTTCAAAAACATACAGCGTAACAAGCTCTTCTCCATAGCCTCTATTGCGACCATAGCGGCTTGTATATTTCTTTTCGGAGTATTTTATTCACTGGTATCCAATTTCCAGTTTATGATGGATAATGCAGAAAAACAGATAGCTGTTACGGTATTTTTTGACGAAGACACATCAGAAGACAGGGTAAAGGCGATAGGTGACGAGATATCGGCACGCTCCGAGGTAAACAGGATAGAGTACACCTCTCCGGAGCAGGCATGGACCGATTTCCAGGGACAGTACTTTGAAGGCAAAGAATACTTGGCGGAAGGGTTTAAAGATGATAACCCTCTTGCCAACTCAGGGTCTTATTCGGTATATTTAAACGAGGCGGCGGCCCAGGAAGGGCTGGTTACCTATATAGAAGGATTGGACGGGGTCAGACAGGTAAACAGGAACAACGAGGTTGCAAAGAACCTGGCCACGGGAGCACGGCTTGTGGAGTATGTGGCGGCAGCCATCATCATCATACTTCTGGCGGTGGCGGTATTCCTTATCACCAACACCATCGTACTGGGTATCACGGTGCGAAAAGATGAGATATCCATTATGAAATATGTGGGAGCGACGGATTCCTTTGTAAATGCGCCGTTCTTCGTGGAGGGAATAGTTATCGGACTTATCGGTTCGGCCATACCCCTTGTGGTGCTTTTTTTCCTCTACAAGCAGATCGTTTCCTATACGATGGGGCATTTCTCGGTAATGAAGGGGATATTGGATTTCCTTCCCACAGGAAGAGTGTTTGCGGTGCTTATTCCGGTTTCTCTTATTTTGGGACTGGCCATAGGCGCTCTGGGAAGTTTCTTTGCATTGCGCAAGCATTCTAATGTATAATTCGGAAGACATAGAGAGGTATAAATAAAATTGGATTTTGACAATATTCAGTCTCCTACGGAGCTGACAGAGGAACAGAAAAATGCCATCGAGCTGCAGCGTAAGATGCAAAAGACCGTGATCTTAAGTGTTACCGCAGGTGTTGCGGTGACCATAGGTCTCGGTATCATAACCATGCTTATCTTACTGCATTTCGGTGTATTTACATTTAACAAAAATGCTTTTAACAAAGACAAGAACAACGAATCCGGAAAAGCCGCAGACATAGCGGATTTTTCCGCGGATCAGAAGCTGGACGAAATAAAAACCGTAATGTCCGATTTTTATTTTTCGGATGCTCCTGTTATCAATGCGGAAGATTCCATATGTAAGGCTTACGTAAGTTCTTACGGGGACCAGTATTCCGTGTATTACACTGCGGATGAGTACAAGGAACTTTCCGCATCCATAGAGGGCGAATCTTTTTTCGGGATAGGTGTCCGTTGTCGTGAATCGGAAAATGACGGGGTAGCAGTTATCGGATTTTCCAATAACTCTCCCGCCCAGAAAGCCGGTCTTAAAGAGGGCGACTTTATAATCGAAGCAGACGGTCAGAGCCTGATCGGTCTGGACACGGACACCGCTATCGGTCACCTTCGGGGTGAAGAGGGCACAAAGGCCCACCTGAAGGTTAAAAGAGAAGAAGAAGTTTTAGAGTTTGATGTGGAAAGAGTAAGGCTTGATGAAACATCGGTAAGCTCCACCATGCTTGATGATGGAATCACGGGCTATATCCGCATCAGCGAATTTACCAATAAAACGGCAGACCAGTTTAAGGAAGATCTGGATTCTTTAAAAAAGGATAATGCAAAACGACTGGTCATTGACTTAAGAAACAATACGGGAGGCGTGGTCTCCACAGCTTTAAATGTTCTTGATGTGATCGTTTCGGAGGATAATTACGGCGAGATGCGTTTTAAGGACGGAAGCTCCGGCGTATTTAAGGGAGAAGGCAGCGGCAGGATAGACATGCCATATGCCCTTCTTGTGAACGGCTATACTGCCAGTGCATCGGAGATAGTTACGGCATCCGTTAAGGACTACGAAACCGGTAAGGTGATAGGCACCAAGACATTCGGAAAGGGTATTACCCAAAGGGTAAAGAAGTTAAGCGACGGAAGCGCCGTAAAATATACTGATGCCCAGATGTATTCGCCAAAGGGTGAGACCTGGCATGAAAAGGGGATCGAGCCGGATACCTTCGTGGAGCTTAAGGAAAGCGATACGGAGGATGTACAGCTCAATGCGGCTCTTGAGTATTTGAATTCATTATGATCGATGAGTAAGGAGAGACTATGCTTTCTGTAGTGGTTCCCTCATACAATGAGGGAGGCAATGTCCGTGAGCTTGTTAAAGAAACGGACGCTGCCTTAAAGGGAATAGATTATGAGATAATATTCGTGGACGACAGCACCGATGATACTCCTGAGATCATAAATGCTGTCTCAGAGGAATACCCGGGAGTAAGGCTTATCCACAGGGAAAATGAGAAGGGGCTTGCCACGGCGGTGCTCAGAGGATTTAAAGAGGCAAAGGGCGCTTACCTTGCCTGCATGGATGCGGATCTTCAGCATCCCCCCATTACCTTAAAGTACATGTACTATGCTTTGGAAGAGGGCGCTGATGTATGTGTTCCCAGCAGGTTCCTTCCGGGAGGATCTGACGGAGGTTTGAACTCTTACAGAAAGGCTGTTTCCTGGACTGCCAAAAAGATAGGCCAGAAGATACTGCCTCCTCTTGCAAAGCTTACGGATCCCACCAGCGGCCTTTTTATGATAAGAAGACAGGTGATCGAGGGTGTGGACTTAAGACCCATAGGCTGGAAGATAATGATAGAGGTGCTTGCCATGGGCAATTACGACACCTTAGTGGAGATACCCTACAGATTTTCGGAAAGAAAGTCAGGGGAGTCTAAGCTTTCAAAGGACGCCACCATGGAATATCTTAAGCAGGTTAAAGAGCTTCGTAAAAGATACAACAAAACAAACAGATTTAAGGTTATCCGCTGGCCCTATGCGAAAATGAAATTATATGATAGAATTTAAGTTCAATATGTTGTTTGTCTGAGAGAGAAAATGGTTGAAGGAAGCGGCGAAAGCTCCAAACAGTATATTAACGTAATAAGGGAGCTTACCAGAAGAGAAATAAAACGTAAATACGCCAGGAGCGTCCTGGGCGTATTATGGAGTGTGCTGAACCCA
>CACWUI010000047.1 GCA_902764045.1 uncultured Lachnospiraceae bacterium | reverse complement strand
ATACAAAGTAGGGATAGATGCCGCAAACGGAAGCGCATGGAGCATCGCAAAAAGCCTTTTTGAAACCCTTGGCGCAGAGGTGACAGTGATCCATGCCGAGCCCAACGGTCTGAATATCAATAAAGACTGCGGCTCCACCCACATGGAAGATCTTCAAAAGCTGGTGGTGGATAAGGGGCTGAACATAGGCTTTGCCTTTGACGGTGACGCTGACAGGTGTCTGGCAGTGGATGAAGAAGGAAACATTATTACCGGCGACCATATTCTTTTTATGTACAGTCAGTATCTGAAGGACAGAAGCAAGCTCATAGGGAATACGGTGGTAACCACGGTAATGTCAAATATCGGTCTTTTCAAAGCATTTGCAAAGCTTGATATCAATTATGAAAAGACTGACGTGGGAGATAAGTATGTAAGGGCATGCATGGCAAGAAACGGTTATGTTCTTGGCGGTGAGCAGTCCGGGCATATAGTTTTTTCAAAGTATTCCACCACCGGGGACGGACTGATCACAGCCCTTAAGCTGATGGAACTCATGATAGCCAAGAAATCCACCATAGGTCAGCTGGCAGGCCAGCTGGAGATTTTTCCCCAGGTTCTTATAAACGTGCCGGTTAAAGATAAGGTTGCTGCAATGGAGGATGAGAAACTCTCAGAGCTTATTAAAGATCAGCAGGACGCCTTAGGGGAAGACGGCAGGGTTCTGGTAAGAAAAAGCGGAACCGAGCCCGTGGTCCGGGTAATGGTGGAAGCAAAGACCAAGGAAATATGCGAAGAAACCGCAGAAAGAATAGTTGACTATTTAAAAGCAAATTTCAGTTGAACAGAGGAATGATCATATGGACAGTATTTCAGTTGAAGCTTATGCGAAAATAAATATCGGGCTTGATGTCCGTGGAAAAAGAGACGACGGGTATCATGACGTGCGAATGGTCATGCAGACCATAGATGTTTGTGACACCATTGTGATAAAAAAAAGGGAAGACGGTATCATAAATGTTGAGTCCGACAGCGACAGGATCCCGGAAGGAAGTGGCAATCTTGCCTACAAAGCGGCTGAGGAATTCAGAAATGAGTTTAATTCCGAATTTTCAGATGAATTTGAAGATTGGGAATTCGGAGTTGACATAATGATACATAAAAGGATTCCCATTGAGGCAGGTCTTGGTGGCGGGAGCGCGGATGCAGCAGCCGTTCTTAAAGCCATGAATATCCTTTTTAATACAGGTCTTTCAAGAGACAGGCTGATGCAGATAGGATCCCGTGTGGGCTCCGATGTGCCTTTTTGTATTTTCGGTTGGACCGCATTTGCTGGCGGAAGGGGAGAAAAGATCACTCCTCTTCTTGGCTTCCCTAAAGTTCATGTTGTGGTAGTAAAGCCTCTTGATCTGGGGATTTCCACTCCCAAGGCGTTTAATGCCATAGATAATGAGGATTCCATATATCATCCCGACATAGACGGATTGGTTGAAGCTCTTCATGAAGCAGCACCCTTAAATGAGATAGTGGGCTTCATGGGTAACACATTTGAAAATGTGATGATAAAGCAACATCCCGTTATAGGTGAGATCAAGGAGTCTCTTGAAGAAAACGGTGCGGTCAAAGCATTGATGAGCGGAAGCGGTCCAAGTGTTTACGGTCTTTTTAAAACAGAAGACGAGGCAAAGATATGTGCAGGTGTAATGGCTAAAAAATATAAGGATGCGGAGTTTTTTGTAACGAAGATCCGTTAATGTCCGTTGATTTCGGAGATGATCATATGAAAGAAGATATGCGGCTGGATGCCACATCCAACCTCCCCTTAAGGGAAGTTGTTTTTTTAAGACTCAGGCAGGCGATACTGCAGGGGGAACTGCAGCCCGGAGAGCGCCTGATGGAGATACAGCTTGCCGACCAGCTGGGGGTGAGCAGAACTCCCGTGCGTGAAGCCATACGCAAGCTTGAACTTGAAGGGCTTGTGTCCATGAAGCCCCGCAGAGGCGCCGAGGTGGCAAGCATTACAATAAAGGATATGCAGGATGTGCTTGAGGTAAGAGGCACTCTGGAAGAACTTGCGGTGGAGCTTTGCTGCGCAAAGGATGATGAAAGCTGGATCGAGGAATTAAAGAAGGCCAATAAGGTGTTTGAGGCCGCTGTCAGATCCGGAGAGCTTCTTATTATCGCAGATGCGGATGTGCGCTTTCATGACATTATATACAAAGCCACGGGAAATAAAAGGCTGATGCAGATCATCAATAATCTCAGGGAACAGATCTACAGATACAGGCTGGAATACATAAAAAATGAGCAGGCGCGCACAGATCTGATCAGGGAACATGACCGTATCATTGAATATATTTCCGAAAAGGACAGGGACGGCGCCAAAAAAGCCATGAGACAGCATATCGTAAACCAGGAAAATGACATAGCCGGAGCGATAAAAAGACATGAAGGTTAGGATAATCTGGGAGCGGATCCAGGACGGAGAGTCTGATGTCACAGAGTACGACGGACATTATAAAACAATAAATGATTCGGAGCATATTTCTTTTTGTGAAGATGAAAATAAAATAAAGCATCTTTTGAAAGCAAGCCGTGATGCTTTGAAATGGACAAGAAGCGTTGAGGCGGGAGATGATAGTTTTTCTACGGACATGAGCTTTGCCGGAGGTAAGACCGAAAGAATGGATTATGTCACACCTCATGGTATGATCCCCATGGATATTGCTACGAGAAAATACGAACTTTCCAGACAGGAAAACGGACTGCCGCATATACAACTGGAATATGTGCTGGAGCAGGATGGAAAGCCTGTTTCCGAATACAAGGCTGATATACGTGTAAAGAGGTAAATACGTCTTATACGTCCACATACAGGTATTTGCACCTTATAATGCGACCACAAAAATAATACCGGTTCTGTTGTTATACAGAATGAAAGCATAGCTGCGAAGCAGCATTTATGCTTTTATTCTGTGCTTATAACAACAGGTTCGGTATTAAATTTTGTAGGGAGCATTATACAGTGTGAATACCTGTATGTGGACGTTTTAAACGTATTTACCGATTATGGAATGAATTTATGTGCCGGTATTACGGAGACTGTGCTACATCCGCAAAACCGTCCGCAATTCTTCAGCCAATTTCTTCCGGTTTACGACAGGTCTGTAAACCATCCTGTAAACCACAAAAAACGGAATAAGACCCTTATGCTTATATAAAAAAGGATACGCCTCCCTGTAATAATTCATATCCGGAAAAACCCTGGAAAAATAATAATTTATCTTGTCTGCCGTATTCAGCGGCTGATCTTTTCTTCCCGTAACCCGGCTGACCTTTTCCCTGACCCGTTCCTCATCGGTTCCGTAGGCCCCGGAGCGGGATATGAATGAAAGGAGTTCTTTTTCCTTTTCCGACAGCAGGCTTATAGTTTCAAAAGTTTTTGCCGGTTCTTTAAAAAGCTTTTCAGAAAGAAGCCTCATATCATTTTCAAAATCCCTGATCCCAAGCTTATCCAGTTCGGTATTGATATATTTACGATCAAGTGTATCCCCGTAGCTTTTATTCAGCACAAAATAATCTGTCAGGGTCTTAAATCCGGTGCCTCCTTCTTTGTAATGTTTATATGCGTGGGCCGTAAAATAAATATAAAAATCCTCATCGCCGAAATGAAAGCCGTATTTATTACCTTCGTCCTTTATCAGCCTGTTCTTTATATCATCGTAATAGTCTGTAAAAACTGTGCTGAAGGTATGCATAAAAAGCCTTGTATGAAACTCGTAATTGTAAACAGGCTCCTTTACATATTCGTCGTGATTGGTCACGCCCTCAAAGTCAAGACTGTAACCGCGGGAAGTCAAAAGCTTACGCAACTCGTCACGTTTACCTTCATCAAACAAAATGTCATTATCAGCCATTTCCCTCATTCCGTATTCAGGATAAAGATCCTGTATGATTATTCCCTTTAGGGGACAGTACCATATGCCCATCTGTTCAAGATTAAGAAAGATAATATCCCGTTCCATATCAAGAAGCGCCCGTTTTTTGAAAGCGGAGTCTGAAGCCTTTTTGAATTTCTCCAAAGTGCTTTCGGAAAAATGATTTTTTAAGGAATCATTACCCCGGATCGCGGAGTATGCCATTGAAGCAACACCGTGCATATGTGCAAGGGAAAAAATCTTTTTTTCATCGGCTTCGGAAATGGATTGTATGACCGGTGCCTGCTCATTTAATGCGCAGGCAAGCAGGTATAAGAGTTTCTTTGAGGATTTCTTAAGCGTGTATTTCATTTGTTTTACCTGTTGACTTTTTTTCTGAAAAAACTATGATTGAGATTATAACACAATTTACCTTAGGAGATTTTAGACAATGAAGTTAAAAGAGGGATTTTGCACCCAGAAAATAGCTAAGGGACAGGTAATGGTTCCTATAGGAAGTGCGGACACCGACTTTCGCGGGATAGTCAGGAGTAATTCCACTGCAGCATTTGTGGTGGACTGTTTAAAAGAAGAGACCACAAGAGATGAGATCCTGGAAAAGTTAAAGGCGACCTATGATGCTCCCGAGGACGTGATGGCAAAGGATCTTGACGATGTTCTTGAAAAACTGGACAGTATAAATGCCATAAACAGATGATCATGAAAGTACTTACGGAAGCAGATAGCATTATAGAAAAGATATTGGGAAAGCAGGAGTATGAGGAAGGGGCTTCATATCGCCTGCTTTCATGGTGTGCGTTTATATATGCAGGAGAGGATACCCTGTTGCACAATTACATGACCGGGAAAACAGTGTATGTTTGTGACGGGGAGTATCATGCTGAAAACTGTCCCCTGTCCGGGTTTTCTTCCGGTCTGCTTAAAGAACTGGTCTCTGACTGGTTCATGGTTCCGGAGGATACGGATGATGTCCGGCTTCTTGAGGAATTACGAAGCGCCATGAAGCTTTTTGACAATAAAAAGGGTGTTAATTCCTATAAGATCCTTACCACTACGGATTGCAACGCAAGATGCTTTTACTGTTACGAGGCAGGGATAAAAAAAGAAAACATGTCCGATGAGACAGCCGGAAAAACCGTTGATTTTATTGAAAAAAACAAGGGTGACGGCAAGGTGACCCTTTCCTGGTTTGGCGGAGAGCCCATGATGAACACCCGGGTTATGGATATCATCTGCGACGGACTCAAGGAAAAGGGGATTGAATACGCATCCGTCATGACCAGCAACGGATATTTGTTTGATCCTGATCTGATAAAAAAAGCCGTGGATAAATGGCATTTAAAAAATATCCAGATAACTCTGGACGGGACAGAGGATATCTACAATAAGGTCAAGGCTTATAAAGATGCTGACCGCAACCCCTATGAAAGAGTTATCGGAAACATAGAAGATCTGGCTTATGCGGGGGTTCGTGTAAACATCAGGCTGAATATGGGGGTAGATAATTTTGAGGATACCATGATGCTTATTGATGAACTTGTCAGACTTTTTTCGGAAGATCAGAATATAAGCGCTTATGTCAGCGGTCTCTTTCAGGAAACCGAAAAAAAGGACGCCTGCTTAAAAAAAGATCTGTCCGGGAAGCTTATTGCTGCCGGTAAAAAATTAGCGGTAATCGGTCTTGACCGGGGCAGGATTAAAAACCTGCATACCCGTACGGGAGGCTGTATGGCAGATAATGACGATCACTTAGGGATAAGTCCTTCAGGAGCCCTTATGAAGTGCGAGCATCATATTTATGACAGACTTGCGGGCAGTCTGAATGAAGGAATAGATGTGGCGGCAGCAGATCTCTGGAAAAAAAGAATGCAGGAAGGAAAACTTTGCGGCAGTTGTCCCGTAAGACCCGTCTGCTACCGTATTGAGGGCTGCCCCGTATCGCATCCCTGTGATGAATCTGAGCAAAGGGAATACATATTAAGAAAAGAAAGTCAGATCATTAAAAACCACGAATTTATTAATCGAAAAGGGACAAAAAATGTGGATTTAACGGAAGTTTCAGGGGATGAAATCTGTTGACATAAAACCTGTTCTGATATATAGTGTTATACATATTTACAGATTTTAATAATGCGGATCAAAGGGGTGCAATATGGATTCTAAGAAAAAATACGTAGCAATGGACATGGAGATTCTCGAGATAGACGAGAGAGATATTATTACAAAGAGCAATTGTTATGATTGTGGATGTAACGAGCCCGGAGAGTGTGAAAAGGACTATCAGTATAATCCTTAATGCCGGGTTGTCCGTGTATATATAAGTCAGGGAGACAGGGGGACGGTTCTCTGTCTCCTTTTTGATACTTAAGAAACAATAAATCTCAACACGGCTTACTTTTCAGGAGGTTTTTTTGACTGACAGAGATTTTAATATTGAACTGGCGGGGGAAGTTTTTCGCATAAAAGCGATCTACGACTGCGCATTTGAATTCTGCAGGGATTATCTGACCGAAAAGCCGGAGTCTGCAACCATAACCATATCGCAGTCGGATATTGACTTTGAAAGAGAGACAGGAAATAAAAACGATCTTGACATACCAAAGGATTATCCCGATTCATATCTGGAGTTACTTGCCATTTACAGAAAAGTGGCGACGGTAATGCCCGAAAGGGACGTGCTCCTTATACACGGTTCGGCCTTTTCATTTGACGGAAATGGAATCCTGCTTCTTGCGGACAGCGGTGTGGGGAAATCCACCCATGCTTCCCTTTGGCAAAAGACTTTTGGCGGTCGTGTTGTTATGATCAATGATGATAAGCCGCTGATCAAAGCCGGTAAAGACGGGGCATATATATACGGCACGCCATGGTCCGGAAAAAACGGGATCAATACCAACACAAAAGCGCCTCTTAAAGTCATGTGCGAGATAGTGCGTTCGGAAACGGGAAGGACATATGTTGAGGATACGGACGACTCCGAAAGGTGGAAGATCCTCACGCAGCAGACATTTAAGGGCGCATCTGCGGGATCTGCGGCGAAGACTTTGGAACTGACAGACAGGCTTTTGGAAAATGTGCCTGTAAAAAGGGTTTATTGTGCTTTAAACGATGTATCGGCCGTCGAGGCTTATGAGGGATTAAAAGGGCTTTTAGATCAGTCAGAGAGGTAAAAGGGATGAAGAATACTTCAATAAAAGAGGAACTTCTTAAAAACGGCAACATTATTTTTCCCAACAAGGGGACCAGCATGCTTCCGCTGCTTCGTGAGGGCAGGGACGTGATGATCATAAAAAAGAAAAAGAAAGGCAAACGGTTTCATAAGGGGGATGCCGTGCTTTTTGAGCGGGCAAACGGTGATCTTGTACTTCACCGGATATCGGATGTTATAAGAGGCGGAGGTTATCTTATCATCGGGGATAACTGCACGGAGAAAGAATATGTGAGGGAAAAAGATGTATTGGGGATAATGACCGGTGTTATCAGGGACGGTAAGAAGACCGTCAAGGTGACGGATCCGGCTTATCGCTTATATGTAAATGCCTGGACAGGCATACTTCCCATCCGTAAGATCTATATGAAAGCCCGGGGAAGGATCGCGAAAATGCGAAAATGATCGGGAGTTGAATTGCAGAAAAAAAAGATTTATAATCAAACGGAATATAATAAAATCAAATCGGTTCAGTTTGATTTGTTTGTTGTTTTAGTTGAAAGGAGAGTTACTGAAGTATGAAGTCTCATGTGAAGAAGGCCCTTACGGTGATATCCGCCCTTACCGTAGGCGCCTCAGTGTTTGGAGCTGTTCCCGCATACGGGGATGAGTCCGAAAAAAAAATATACCTAAACGGAGAAACGGGGAATGATTCCAACGGCGGAACCTCTGCTGAAAGTGCCGTACGATCCTTTGAGAGGGCAAAGGAACTGGCAAAGGATGATTCCGTAAAAGAAATACAGATAACCGGAAAGCTTACGGTAAGTTCTGAGGAAACCTGGGACATGTCCGATGCAGATAACAAACCGTTTGTAAGGGCGTCCGGTTATACCGGGAATTTTGCCGTTGTTGCGGCAGGAGGAAATCTTGAAATAAGTAATCTTACATTTGACGGAAATAATGTTGATGACTGCTATTCAGCGATCAGAGTTGATAGAGAAGGAACCCTTACATTAAAAGAAGGAGCGGTTATTGAAAATAACAGAAAGGGGAACTTCGGAAACAAATTTACCAATATCGGTGGAGCAGTAAAGATTGACGGTGGTGTCATGAACATGGAAGACGGAGCCGTAATAAGAAACTGCTATGCTCTTATGGGTGGCGGGATAGGTGTTATCCAAAAAGGAACCTTAAATATGAACGGCGGAACAATTACAGGAAACACTGCCGGGACAGACGGAGACATGAACTCAGCCGGTGGTGGTGTGTTTGTGGGGACGTCATCAACCATGAATATGTCGGATGGTGTAATAAGCAATAATACATCAGGATATACAGGTGGTGGTATATCCATGGGGAACGTAGGTAATGCTCTTTTGATCAGTAATACCGGTGCAGGTTATGCAGATAAATCCGTATTAAATCTGATCGGAGGAACCATAATAGGAAACAGTGCGTACAATACAGGAGGAGGATTGTTTGTACAGGCAAATGCACAGGCAAATGTTACATCTGAAGACGATTCGGAGGTTTTTTTTATTGAAAACAAAGCCTTGTGTCAGGGAAGAAACAATC
>CACWUI010000046.1 GCA_902764045.1 uncultured Lachnospiraceae bacterium | reverse complement strand
GACGCCACCGGTTCAAATATGGATGGTGACCCCGTGGTGGTTGCCGTACTGGATGATGCCATAGATTTTACCCATCCGGACCTGGCGCCGGTGGCATATACATTTACACCGGAACAGCAGAGAATCCTGGGCTGCGATGTACACGGATTCAACGACACTTCGGAGTCCACGGACGGCAAGCTGGTTTACTGGGACAGATCAACCCACGGCACCCATTGCGCCGGTATCATCGGCGCCGCATGGGACGGTCACGGCATAAGCGGCGTTGCTTCCAATGTGAGGCTTGTCTCCGTACAGAACCTGACCGATAACGGTTACACATCTCTTGTAAATGCCCTTCGCGGCTTTGATTTCATCGACAGGGCAAACGAACTGGGATGCAACATTTCCGTTACCAGCAATTCCTGGTCACTGATGCAGGGAAGCAGGGCTCTTAATGCCGCCATATTAAATCTGGGAGAAAAATGGGGAACGGTAACTGTCTTTGCTGCGGGAAATCTGGAAAAGGATCTGGAGTACATAGGCGATACCACAAATACTATTTTTGATAATCCTTACGTCATAGTAGTTGGTGCTCTTGATTCCGGGGATAAACGGGCGCCTTACAGCAATTTCGGAAAAAACTTCGTGGATCTGGGTGCGCCGGGAAGCGGGATCCTTTCCACCGTATGTGTAAACGATAAAGTCTCAAAATATTTTGCAGACGCGGTGCGTTCAACCAATAAGCTTTACGAGGGCTTTGAAGAAGAAAACGTATCGGTCAGCGTAAAGCAGACAAACGAAAAGCACGACATCTCCTATACCGCCGGTACCGTGACGGATGCTTCTTATTTTTCAGGAAACCATGGTTTAAAACTTACTCTTGATACGGATAAGGCAGAACGGGGTGTAACCGGTCAATATGTTTATTTTTTAGAGCTTGACCTGGGAGATATTTCCGGGCTTGGTGCAGATACCGGAGATCTGGCAGGCTTTACCCTGGGCGCAAAGGGAGGGTTTGACGTAGGCGGACTGTCTTACAAGGATCTTGCTACCGGCAATGATGAAATATTCTTAAACGCATCCCGCGGCGGTACTCTTTCGGACGGCTGGACAAATAATTTTGCAGAGATTCCGGAAGGACTGAATAAAAAGGAGGCACGGATCTTTATCGACCTGATCTCGCAGGAACCCTTGGATGCCGTTTATATCGATTCAGCGGGTATCGGTACCCAAAAAGTTCCCTACGCTTTTATGGACGGAACTTCCATGGCATGTCCCGCCGTCAGCGGCGCCGTTGCGGTGACCAAGGCTGCAAATCCTGAAATAAGCGGGGCCGAGCTGGCGTCCCTTGTCAGATCAAAAGTAAGACAAAACGACTCATTTGCAGAGATCTCAAAAACAGGCGGGGTCCTTGATTTTGATGTGACCGGATATTATATGCCGGAAAATGTGACATCCGATCCTGACGTAAATGAAAAAGAGGTATCCGCGGAAAGCATTAACATTTATGAAGAAGAGCTTCCCATCGACAAGAGCACCGGGGAACCCTACATTTTCGATGCCGAAGGTGACTTTGAGACCAACGGTCCTCTCATCGGCCTGGATGATAAGCTTTATTATCTGCCTGCGGTCAATTATGTAGAGGAGAATGCATCACATAAATACATGTTCCGGTTTGATACGAAAACCCTTACCTGGGAGGCTCTTCCCGAACTGCCGGAATATCTTACTTTTGTTTCGGGCGTTATGTATGAAGGCAAGATCATCATAAAGGGTACTACCATGGATATCCTGCCTGACGGCTCCCCTGCGCTGGCAGATGAACCTCAGGATAAGGTGTATATTTATGACCCGGGAGTCGGCGCCTGGGCATCCTGCTCATCTGAGGGTGTGGGACAAATGGATACCTTGGCAAATTATGATGGGCAGCTGATACTTGTGGGCGGCGGCGGATTTATGGAAGACCCGGTGACACATGAAGATATAGACGAACCTGCCACCATCAGGACTTATGATCCTTCCTCAGGCGCAGGTGAGGTGCTTGCTAAGCTGCACAAGCAGATGTTCCGTCCAAATGTGGCGTGCTCTGACGGCGTTATCTACGTATTTGACGTGGTGGATTACACCTTCGAGAGAGTCAGGAACGGTGAAAGCGAGCTTTTGGAAAATGCTCTTCCGAAGTATCTGAATTCCGGGGAGAACGGCACCGTGGGAGCATACCCCAACGATACGGAAAAATACGGGGTTATCGTCCCGGTGGGCGAAGGGGTTCTGCTTGCGGGACCTCTGGCAAGCGACAGTTCGGGAGACACCTATCTGCTTAGAGATGATTCCGATACATTTGAGGTTTATAAAAAGAGAATGTCGGATCACAAGGTAAGCTTTCCTGCTGTGGCTTCTTACAGAGGGTACATTTACGCCATCGGAACATCACCCCTTGAGCCGGGACAGATGTTTTTCAGAAGAACGGCAATGGCGGTGCCTGAGTATCCAGGGGATGTGACGGAAGACAATGATGATAAGGGGGATGGCGATAAACCTGACAGTGGTGATGAAGACAGGAACGACGATAATGGTGGAAAGGATGATAAATCTGATGCCGGGACGAAGAATGATCACCCCGGGAAAAAAGTTGTTGTTTCGAAATTAAGGAAAGCCGCAAAGACAGGGGATAGTTCTGATCTCCCGGTCTGGGCATGTGTTGCGGCCGCAGGATGCGCCGGGATCGCAGCGTCTCTGGTATTTTCCTTGAGACGACAGAGAAAGTGAATTGTAAATAATGCCGCCCCCATATGCTTTTTCCCCTGTGAAAAATTCTGTGATCTTTGATTTTGGCAGAATTTTTCAAATGTCGCAAAAGCATATGGGGGCTGATTTCATGACTAAAACTCACAAATAAACTTTAGAATTGTTTCAAATACAACACTTATATCATCATCCAACCATCTTTTGTCAGATTTATCCACCTTGTTTTTAAATGATGTGTCTGTGAACACCTTCTCAATTCTGTTTACAATGTCTGACATATTATTTTCTTTCATACCGGGATCATCAAAAATCAAAATCTTTATACACTGAAATAGCTTTGACTCATTCATTTTCCCGCACTGATAATACATATCGTAAATATCCTTATAGCGTGTACTGAATGTTCCGAACTTTAGTAGTGATCGCAGTTTTTCCGTAAACATCTGCTCTCTTGTATTTATTAAAAGAGAGGCACCTTTGTCATCAAATGCTATATCAAAGCAATATTCTTCCTGCTCAATATCCATATCCTGAGTAGCCCTGCGGATATCATTTGTAATGCTTCTCATAACGACTCCGCCTTTAATAGTTACATTATCCGATAATGGGCTTTCAGATATCGCTTTTAAAACTATATCCTGACATATTCTTGCTTCAGCCGCATCAGATTTGTATCCCTCCTGCTGCATTTTTTCTATCATTTCTGATAAATTCAATTTTAAAACACCTCCAGTTGAAGTGTCTCAAGTACAAGTCTTTTTTTAGGCAAAATCGTTGCATATTCCTGAACAGACTGAATGTCCAATTCATTAACCAGTTTTCTGTAATTTGAAACGATCTCTTTGTAATAATCAAACGGCAGCTTGTTTTTGTTACGAATCAGCTCAACCAGCATCCGCTCACGATTATAAACACATATCTTTGTGCCATTGTATTCTTTTGTTATCTGCCCTAAATTAAGGCTCTTATTATTATCAAAGAACTGTCGCACCCGTTTATCTTTTATCTTTGTAGCATTTTTATCTGTCATAAGATAATAATACTCCGGTATTGTGTCCGTCAGTCCATGATAGTAAAATGCGCTGTTTAAGGTAAACACGGCGTATGGGTAAGTCTTACCTATAACTTCAAGAGACGGTTCATGATCAGAATCACTGTAAACTCCCCTGCTTATTTTTTTCAAACTACCGGATGCAAGCATCTTACGGATTTCATAATCCGTTTTATACTTTTCTTTACATTCACTGTATGTGTAAATCATATGATCACCTTTATATAAAATCCGTAATTTATATTATTTTACGGGTTTTATATAAATTATAATTAATATCACACATAAGTCAATCCTATAAATTTTGTTAAATAAACCGGGAAAAAAACTGCAAAGATCTGCAACTATTATTGTGTATTGAGACACAAGATATTAATGATGATATCATAACTTAACCTTTGGTAAAATATATGAGTCTGATTTATATTTATCCGTTGAGCCTCCATATTTATCACCTTCTCCTAACTCAATCACCAAATAATCTGACGAATATATTTGATATTTTTCTCCATCCTGAATGACATTTATTTTTCCGTTCCATGCAGGATCATGTTCCCCATCTAATTGTTTTAACCAAAATCCATTTTCGAAAAGAAATGGGAATATCTCAGCGTGAACTTGCAGATCGCCTCCAACTTGCAGGCTTAGATATTGAAAAAAACGGTGTTCAACGTATAGAAGCAGGTTATAGATTTGTAACTGACATTGAACTTAAGTATCTCTCATTAGTACTTTCAAAAGATATTACCGTTCTTCTTAAAGAATAATATTGTCTTAACTTTTTTATCCCGTTTTTGTAATGTGACTCCGATAAAATCTTGCCCTTTACAATATCTCCCTTCCTACCGGATCACCCCAGTCAAAATCAGCTACCTCTATTTTTCCTCCGTATTCATCAAGCCTCACTAAAAAGGACTTATGCTGAAAATCTTTTTTAGGGAAAATCTCATTTTCGTCTGTATCAGTAACCTGTTCATTCATGCTGTCATCCTCATTTGTTAAACAGTTATATTATATATACGATTATACTTTTTGATCAAATTGTAAATAAAACCCGCCCCCATATGCTTTTTCGACATTTGAAAAATTCTGCCAAAATCAAAGATAACAGAATTTTTCACAGGAGAAAAAGCATATTGGGGCGGGTTTATAAATAACATATTTAATGCCACCCTGATATAAAGGCTATGATTATAAAGTATAACACCGCCACGACCCCGGCGCCGAACATGATAAGGCTGTATGAGATACCCTGCGGTATCTTGCTTTCCTTCTCTTCTTCGTTAAAGGTCCCGAACTCATTATTAAGGGGCGGCTCAAACCTTTCCGGTCTTCTGAAGAATATGATCTTCCCGATAAACGCCGTGAACCAGTCTACGATGGATGCCACAGATCTTGCAAACAGCGCTCCGATAAAGGGAAGCACCGTAAGCAGTGCCGGTCTGTAAACCTTTTTCTCAAGATCCAGTGACTGCGGCCACGCATTGACATATTTCTTCTTTCCGTCCGGCTGCCTGCGGAGCATACCCAGTCTTACTATCACCAGATATGCCGCCACACCGCCGGCCAGTGACTTCAGCGTTCCCGAGATATTCACCCAGGAGAAGTAATGCACCGCGTGCTCCGGGGAGTGCCCGTGCAGGAAGCCCTGGGCCACATCCGCTATTCCGTCCGCCGTGATGTTGGGTATAACACCTATCACGGGCAGTATTGCCGCGGATATTATAAGGATTACCGCCACGGGAACCGGCATATAATGCCTGTTCGCATCAAACTGCGCCTGCTTTGCCGGGTCATTATTCTTCTCAACGAATACCGCAAAGAAGAGCTTGAGCATATAACAGCAGGTCATGCCTCCCGCTATGATAAAGAGCACCTCTATCGCCTTAAAGCCGTACGCCCAGCCCGTGTGTTCCGCTATCTCGATATACTCAACGATGGACTCATGGATAAGAGTCTTGCTCACATATCCGTTCCAAAGTGGTACACCGATAACACCCAGTATGGCAAAGCCTGTGGTAAACATCAGCGCCGGCTTCTTTCGTCCGAAGCCTCTGATGTCATTTAAGTTAAAACTCTTTAAGTTCATAAAGATGACCGCCGCCACCATGAAAAGCGCCAGCTTGATAAGGGAATGATTTACCAGATGCAGGATGCTTCCCCTTACCGCCAAGGCATTGTGGTGTCCCAGCACAGCCTGCATGCCCACGCCCACAATGATAAATCCGATCTGGGACATGGATGAGCAGGCAATCGTCTTCTTGAAATTGTCAGAAAGGATACCCATGATACCGCCAAGCAGCGCCGTGGCTATCCCCAGAAGTGTCAGAGCCAGCCCCCATGAGAAATGATGAAGCAGTATCTGTCCCGTGATAACAAACATTCCGAAGATACCGGCTTTACTGAGGATCGCGGAAAGCAACGCCGTGCCGGGCTCCGGAGCTGCCGGATAAGACTGGGGCAGCCACGTGTGCAGGGGGAACATACCCGCCTTTACACCAAATCCCACAAGCACCAGAGCGCAGGCCCACACAAGAGTCACCTCGCTTACGCCGCTTGTCTCTATAGCGGGGATAAGCGCGTCCATCTCAAGGGTGCCTAAGTTTGCCTGAAGCATAAACAGACCCATAAGGGTGGCCAGTCCGCCGAATACCGCAAAGCCCACATAGGACTTGGCTGCATCTATAACCTCCTCCGTCTCATTATGGATGACCAGTATATATGAGGTAAAGGACATTACCTCAAAGAAAATGAAGGTGGTATAAAGATGTGATGAGAGGAAGATACCCATGGTGGCGCCTAAGGTCCATAGCGCAAACATGTAGTATCTGTTCCGGTTTCTGCTCCCCAGTTTTTTGAAGTACACACATGAGATAATAGTGGTAAATAACCATATGAATCCCGCAAGTATGGCCATAATAGTCCTGAAACCGTCACCCCTGAGATGCACTCCCAGTCCCGCAAAGGCGTGCCAGTGGAAATCGTTGGTATCACCTGCGGAAGCTATAAGGATAAGGGCCGCCGCCAGCTCAACGGCAGTCGCCGCTATCACGAAAATGTCTCTTGATTTTTTAGAGCTTGTGCCTATAAAATAACTCACCAGCCCCGCGCCAAACGGGAAAAACACAAGAAACATCAGTAGTCCGTTTCCTTCAAGCATTCTTTATACCTCCTTTCTTTTCTTTATCTGAGTTTTAAAACAACCCTGCCGCTATACTGTTGAACACGTCAATAAAGGGCGTGGGAAAAATACCGAATATGATGGAAAATGCCGTAAGCCCAAGCATGGGCACGGTCATAAGACCGTTGGGGTCCTGTACGTCTTTGTTTGCCTCAGCCACATCTATATCTTTCTTCGGGAAATATGCCTTGATGATGATATCGAAAAGATAAAGTGTGGTAAGCACCGCCGATGCGATAAGCGCAACTATACCTGCCACAGCCACCGGATCCCCGCAGTCCACCGCCGCTTTGGAAATAAGCCATTTACTGGTGATACCCATAAGGGGCGGGATACCGATAAGTCCCATGGAGCAGATGGTAAACGCCGCTATGGTCAGCGGCATGGACTTGCCGAAGCCCTCCAACTGGTCCACATACTCTCTTCCCGTCTTGTAGATGATGGCACCTGCCACGAAGAACAGTGTGATCTTTAACACAGAGTGGAACAGCATATGGGTAAGTCCGCCCACAAGACCCTCCGGCGTCATGATCATAAGGGAAAACAGCATATAGGAAAGGTTACTTACCGTGGAGTATGCCAGCCTTCGCTTGATATGGTTCTCCCGAAGCGCCATTGAGGAGCCGAATACTATGGTGACGATGGCCGCTATCATTGCCACATACTGCGCCCATGTGCCTCTTAAGATTTCCGTTCCGAAGCTGTAGTAGGTCACCCGTGATATGGCAAATATACCCGCATTTACCACGGCAACGGCGTGAAGCAGGGCAGACACCGGCGTAGGCGCCACACCTGCGCTGGGAAGCCAGTTAAAGAATGGGAATATGGCAGCCTTTACACCGAATCCGAAGAATGCGCAGATAAAGCCTATCTGTAAAAGCACATCATGCCCTGTCGTAACTGACGGATCCGTAAGTATCCCGCCATAAACAAAGTCCAGGGACACCCCGAAATTCATCAGCAGCATGATGGAGATAAATCCGAAGGATGCACCCGTTATGGAAAATGCCACATACTTTTTACCCGCCGATGAGGCTTTTTTGTCCATGGCATGCATGACCAGAGGCAGCGTAGCCATGGTAAGCAGCTCATAGAACAGGTACATGGTGATAAGGTTTGCGGAAAAAGCTATACCGCACACCACTCCGAAGGACATGGTAAAGAAGGAGAAAAATTTATTCTCTTTACCTTCATGCTTCATGTACTCAAAGGAGTAAAATGTGGCAACCACCCAAAGAGTGGATACTATCATGCCGAAAACGGTAGAGAGTCCGTCCACCTTAAATGTGATGCTTATCATGTCCGTAAACCGCACTAAAGTAAACTCCCTTGCAGGAACAGCAAACATAAAAACTATGGCCATGATCATGTTGGCAATGCATACGCTCGCCACATAGATCTGCCTTTTACCGCGCTCCTTAAAGTTAAGGGCAAGCAGCGCAAGCCCCATGGCTATAGGAAAGAATATGGGTATTATAAGAAGAAAAGACATTTTCTTACTCCTATATCATAAAGTCATTATGTTACAATCCCGCAAATACTACGGTCGAGATCTGATCTATGGCTGCGGTGAGGGGCGTGGGGATGATCCCCAGTCCCAAAACAGCCACGCTTAAGATGATCAGGGGAACCGTCATCAGTTTGTTTGGTTCCTTTTTCTCAAGTCCTTTATAGTCAAAGTCCTTCCCCGG
>CACWUI010000045.1 GCA_902764045.1 uncultured Lachnospiraceae bacterium | reverse complement strand
AAATGCCGATGACGCATACAATAACATAAAGTATGTGACGGATATGGATGAGGCATTTGGCGACGCTGATCTTGTGATCGAGGCTATGGCGGAAAATCCCCGGGCAAAAATAGAATTTTACAAAGAACTGGCAGGACATTTGCCGGAAAAGACTATCCTGGCGACAAATTCATCTACCATGCTCCCCAGCGCATTTGCAGAGTACACAGGAAGACCTGAAAAATACCTTGCGCTTCATTTTGCAAATGAAATATGGAGAATGAATACTGCAGAGGTTATGGGACATGAAGGCACGGATTCCGGGGCCTACAAGGCGGTTTCCGAGTTTGCCGGTCAGATCGGCATGGTTCCTCTTGAACTTCACAAGGAACAGCCGGGATATATCTTAAACTCCATGCTGGTGCCTTTCCTGAATGCGGCTCAGGCACTTTACGCAAATGATGTTGCAGACCCGGAAACTATAGACAAGACTTGGATGCTGGCAACAGGCGCCCCTACGGGCCCTTTCAGGATCCTTGATATTGTAGGACTGACCACGGCTTATAACATAGTCATGAACAATCCTGAGGCTACATCTGATCCTGACTCTACTGCAGCCAAGATCGCTGCAAAGCTTAAAGAGAAGATAGATGCCGGAAAAACCGGAATAAATGCCGGAGAAGGATTCTATAAATATAAATAAGTCCGGAAAACAGAGATATATTTGTTGATGGAAGACACGGGGACGGTTCTTTTGTCTTGATATTTAAAGACAAAAGAACCGTCCCTGTGTCTTCCCTAGTTTTGCAAACCGGAGCTTCGGTTTGCAATTGACCCCAATTGACTACTCACAGTAAAGTGTGTGATAAAAAAATGAAAAATCTCAAATAATAAATGCAAAAAAGATGAAAACTTTCAATAAATATGATATTATACTCGCCGCAACAGAAAGAATCATGGACAATAGGATTTCCGCTACATCACCTCCTTTCACTACCGTTATAGGAGATATGGCAGCGGTAGTATTGTAACAAGAAAATCAGTTCGAGAACAAGTGTTTCATTAACCAACTTGTTTAAAAGGAAAAATTGGTTAATAAAAGTGATGCTTTCCCGATGCCGTATTTTACGGTTAATCTCGATGATATAATGATTAAGTTCACCGATCCTGAGGATAAGAGCGTCAGGGTGACTGATAGGGTGAACGATAAGGTGAATGATCGCCTGAGTGAAAAGGAATTGGAATTACTTATTTATCTTTACCGGAATCCGGGTTATACAGTAACAAGATTGTCGAAACTTATGGGGGTCAGTAGAAAAACGGTGGCAGGTTATACTAAGAAACCAAAAGAGAAGAATATAATTGAGCGTATCGGTTCGTACCGGAAGGGGTATTTGAAGATTTTGGAATAAAGGAGCTATCATGGTAAGACACGTTATTTTATGGAAGATGAAAGCGGATCTCACAAATGAGGAGAGCAGCGGGGTAAAAGAGGATATTAAGAGGGAACTGGAGGATTTAAAGGGTGTTATCCCGGGGCTTCTGGAAATATTCGTAGGGACGGAGCCCCTTGATACCTCTAATGCAGACCTGTTTCTTGATTCACTTTTTGAAGACAAGGCGGCACTGGCGGTATATGCAGATCATCCGGCACATGTGAAAGTAAAGGATGAACTGGTGGTGCCCAATGTTCAGGAGCGGACGTGCATGGATTTTGAAATATAAAACAGCCCATTTGTATGTACAGATTTAATATTTAACAGGTTTTAGTATGTCATCAAGTAAAGAATATCTGAATTATATATTAGAGCAGCTTTCGGAAGCAGGGGATATTTCCTATCGTGCCATGATGGGGGAGTACATTTTATACTACCGCGGCAAGATCATCGGCGGTATTTATGACGACCGCTTTCTTGTAAAGCCGGTGGAGGCTGCACGTCGCATGATGCCGGATGCGCAGCAGGAGATGCCTTATGAGGGAGCGAAAGAAATGCTTTTGGTGGATGAGGTGGAGGATAAAGCTTTTTTGAAAGCATTGTTGGAAGCCATGTATGAGGAACTTCCGGAGCGGAAAAAAGGTAAATGAGTAATAAGATCACAGGAGGCGTTTATGGATATAAATGAAAACAGTAACAACGCTGAAAATACTGCGACGACACAGATCATAGCCGTGCTTGGTGATATTACGACAGATCACGGCGTACAGGCTATTGCCAATGCTGCCAACACAAGCCTGCTTGGTGGCGGCGGCGTGGATGGTGCCATTCATCACGTGGCCGGACCGGAGCTTTTGGCGGAGTGCCGTCTGCTGGGCGGCTGTGAAACGGGTAAAGCTAAGATCACCAAAGCATATGATCTTCCCTGTGAGTATGTGATCCATACCCCCGGACCCATATGGCAGGGTGGCGGAAACGGTGAAGCCGGGCTTCTTGCATCCTGCTACAGATCCTGTGTGGAGCTTGCAGTTAAAAACGGAATCCTGAGCATAGCATTTCCGTCCATATCCACCGGTGTGGGGAAGACACGTCCTTAAAAATGTTATATTTAGCATTTTTAAGGACGTATTTTTGTTGACATAACATTTATTGGGACTATAGTGAATTTAATAGTAAATCTGGATATAAGTTACGTTATATTGTTATCATCTATCATCGGAGGTGTCTATATAGAACGTCTGGCCATGAGCAAACTGAAAAAATGGATTATGTAGGAGAGTTTTTTTCATGAAGGTAAGCGAAGTAAAAGATTTTCAGGTTCTGCAGGCAGATGCATGAGAATGGATTAAAGAGTTATCTTGATTTATGAAAAATCCATCCTCACGATACGCATTTTCATAGGGCCGTCTCCAATCCGTGACAGGAATCTGTGGAATCCTGTGACGCCGGTGGTATGGAGGTCGTAGTAACCAAGCATGTATCCTCGGTGGCTCAAAGAGATATTCCCGGACCAGTCTCCCAGCTCCTTTTCCGCATTATTTACGTGGAAGTAGCCGCTCACATCGGTGATCCCGAAATTCTTCAGCACTTTTTTCATCATAAGCTTATGTCCAAGCCTTCCTACAGTATCGAATACGAGACGTGCTCCGGGAAATCGTTTGCCGATCTCAAGAACAAGGCGTTTTACCTGTTCTGTAGTCAGGTAATGGAAAACTCCCGCAGCGAAGAATACCGCGCCCCGGCTTGCGTCAATTTTGTCCAGCCATGACAGCTCACTTAATTCCGTTGCTATGCTTTCCTCTCTGTCCCCGTTGGGCAGCAGAATCTCTCTTGCTTCTACGATGTCTGCAAAGTCGACGTTATATATTTTTATCTTTCCGTTATCCACTGCACGCCCTGTATTGTCCAGGCCGCAGCCCATGTTGATCACTGCCGCATTCGGGTTTTCCTTGAGATAATCTTCGATCTCCCATTTGATATCCAGCTGTCTCATGGCCGCCTCCAATGCGCCGAAACGATAAAAACTGCTTCTGCTCTTTTTTTCCATTTCACTGAAATCGTAGTCAACTTTTTCGCACAGCATCACGGCCGTATCATCCCTGTACAGATCAGGAAACACCTCTGTGCATAGTTTTCTGCCAAACAGAGGTATCATCAGAGTCTCCTGAACAGTATTTTTTTCTATATGATATAATGCTTGTAACGCCTGACAAAGCCTAAAGCAATAGTGAGGAGATACATTTACCCAAGGGGGACGCGTGTATAACGAGATGGATGGAGGCAGCATGAAACATTTTAAAAAAATAACTGAAAAAGATATAAAGGAACTCGTTCCTTTTGCGGAAAAAATATGGAAAGAGCACTATTATACATGCGTGGATAAGGGGCTTACGGATTATGTTTTTGAGCTGTTTCTTTCCGAAACTGCCATAAAGCAGCAGCTGGATGAGGGTAGCAACTATTATTATGTTTATACGGATGAGTCTGATGACAGGGCCGGATATTTCAGTTTTTATCCCAAAGATGGCAGGATGTTCTTGAGCAAGATTTATTTAGAGAAAGAATTCAGAGGCAAAGGTATTTCATCCGATGTTCTGGATTTTATAAAGACTGAAGCAAGAAAAGAAGATCTTCATGAGATCTTCCTGCATGTGAATCGTGATAACACCAGGTCTATAGAAGCATACAAGCATTTGGGATTTTATGTGGAAAAAGAATTAGATACGGATATGGGAGACGGTTTTGTGAGCAGGGATTACGTAATGGGGATGAAGATATAGATAACCGTTCAATACAGTTGACAAATAAATGCCGGATGTATAAAATCAACACAGTGTTAGCGAGGGCTAACTTTTTTTAATAACCATGAGTTAGCCTAAGCTAACAAAACGGTAAGATATAAAAAAACCGTGCTGATACATATTACGAAAGGAGAATATATGAGCGTTGTTATAGTAGGCGGAAATGAGTGTATGGAAAGTAAGTACAAGGAAATATGCAAAAGTTAAGTAAAAGAGGCAGAAAATGTTTTTATCTATCAAAGATTTAAAAAAATCATTTGGTGACGGTGACAGTAAAGTAGAGGTATTGCGCGGCATAGACATGGAGGTGAACAAAGGCGAATTCCTGTGCCTTCTGGGACCCTCCGGCAGCGGTAAATCAACATTGCTTAACATCATCGGAGGAATTGATAAACCGGATGAAGGAAGCGTTGTGCTAAACGGGGACGATATGGGGAAAATGAGTGATAAGGAATTGACTCTGTATCGAAGAGAAAATCTGGGATATATATTTCAGATGTATAACCTGATCCCGAATCTGACGGTCAGAGAAAATATAGAGGTAGGGGCTTATTTAAGCAAAGCCTCACTTGACGTGGACACCATATTAAAAGACATAGGTCTTGAAAAACAACAAGACAAATTGCCGAGGCATATTTCCGGCGGACAGCAGCAGAGGACGTCTATAGGGCGTGCGGTTATAAAAAAACCTGAGATACTTCTTTGCGACGAGCCTACGGGAGCTTTAGATTACCATACGGGTAAAGAGATACTTAAGCTTATCGAAACGGTAAATCAAAAGTATAAGACCACAGTCATAATGGTCACTCACAATGAAGCCATAAAAAGGATCGCAGACAGGACGCTCACACTAAAGGACGGAAGGATAATAGACATATTTGTAAACGACAATAAGATATCGGCGGAGGAATTGGAATATTAATGAGAGATCCGTTAAATAAAAGATTTATAAGAGAGCTAAGAAGCGGGATCGGAAGATATCTTGTAATATTTATCCTTATTGTCATATCCATAGGAGAGGTATCGGGTTTTCTGGTTGCAGACAACAGTTTGATACATGCCTATGAAGAAAGCTTTGATAAATATAACGTAGAAGACGGTAATTTTACTTCTGCGACAAAGCTTACTTCACAGCAGAAAGAAAAGCTTGAAGAAGAAAAGATAAAAGTTTACGAGGACTTTTTTACGGACCAAAGTACTGATACTGATACAATCTTACGCATATATAAAGATCGTAAAGAAGTAAATACCATAGACGTTCTTAATGGCTCAAAGCCCGTAAATGAGAATGAAATAGCTATCGACAGACTTTATGCACAAAACAACGGGCTGGCAGTGGGAGATGATATTTCCGTAGGAGATGATTCATGGCATATTACCGGCCTGGTGGCATTGCCGGATTACAGTTGTCTGTTTCAAAGCAATACAGACATGATATATGACAACACCGGGTTCGGAGTGGCTATAGTATCAGATAAAGGCTGGGAAAGAGTACAAGATAACAATATTACATACAGATATTCATGGAAATATAATACTCCTCCGGAAAATGAGACAAAAGAAAAGGAGGTCGCCGATGATCTGTTGAAGGTCATGAGCGAAAACGTATTACTGTCGGATTATATACCGAGATATATGAGCCGGGCTATTCAGTTTACCGGAGAAGATTTTGGAAAAGACAGGGCAATGATACAGATGGTCTTATATATGATTATTGTGATCCTTGCTTTTATATTCGGTGTTATGGCAAAAGAGACCATAAATAACGAATCCGGAGCAATAGGTACATTATTATCATCAGGATATAAAAAAGGCGAACTGCTCAGGCATTATCTTTTTCTTCCCGTAATGATAACTGTAATAGGTGCGGTAGTGGGCAATATACTTGGCTACACTCTACTTAAAGACTTAAATGCAAAAGCGTATCTGGAAAGCTACAGCCTTACAAGCTATAAGACTCTTTGGAATGCTCAAGCCTTACTTCAGACCACGATCATTCCGGCTGCGATAGTTTTGATAATAAATTTTATAATACTAAGATACAGCCTGTCCTATTCGCCATTGAATTTCCTAAGAAGAGATCTGAGCAGGAAAGGCGGGAAAAGAGCGATGAAGTTGTCTCACGGGACGCCCATAATGTCAAGATTTCGTAAAAGGATCTTCGCCGGGAATTTGGGCAGCTATGCGGTGATTATCGTAGGTGTTCTTTTTTCAAATGTGTTACTCATGTTTGGATTTATAATGCCAAGCACCTTGGATAATTATAACGACAGGATATATGAGAACATGATATGCAAATATACTTATGTGCTTAAAGCTCCCGTAGAGACAAAAAGTGAAAATGCATATAAATTTACGGTGCATTCTCTTAAAACGCTCGGAGAAAACGGATATATTTCGGAAGATGTAAGTATATACGGTGTATCTGATAATGATGAATTTATAAGCATAAAGGATAGGGATAAGATATATACATCGAAGTCTTATTCGGATAAATATCACGTAAAAGAAGACGATACCATAATCCTGAAAGAAAAGTATGAAGACAAAAACTACGAATTTAAGGTCGGAGGAGTTATTGATTACGAAGGAGAAATCGCGTTATTTACAGGCTTTGATAATGCAAACGAAATCTTCGGTAATGAAAAGGGATATTTCAACGGCTATCATTCGGATGAAGAGATAAGGGATATTGATGATGAGAATATTGCGACGATAATAGATGCAAAAGAAATGGGTAAAGTATCTAGACAGATCGACAAGTCCCTGAGGAGTATTATGTACATAATCTGTGTGTTTGCCGTAGTTCTCTTCGTGATCATTATTTACCTGCTCTCAAGACTGATCATAGAAAAGAGCGCAAAGGCTATATCCCTGTCGAAAATATTAGGATACAAAGATGGCGAGATAGGGGGACTGTATGTGGCTACGACTTCCATCGTGGTGATCGCGGCAATACTTGCCACTACATTTATATCAAAATATATAGTGGGATTACTGTACACCGAGATGCTTACAAAGACCATGAGCGGTTGGCTGCCGTTTTACGTAGGGCCCGATGTGTATGTGAAAATGATAGTCATTGGGACAGTTACTTATGTGATTGTGGCTTTGTTGGAATTACTTAAGATAAAAAAGATGCCAATGAATATGGCGTTAAAGGATGCGGCATTATAGATGTTAAAAGAATCATGGTTTAGTACAATGATAAGATTACTTATAGCACCTTTAAGCATCCCATGGCCGTCTCTGGGAAAACTGGCCAGCGCCACCATGTTTCCGGTTGGACTGATCTTTGTTACCTTTCTGGGAGCAGAGCTCTTTACCGGAAACAACCTGCTTATAATGACGGTTACCGACAGAAAGGCATCGATGGGGCGCTTATCATCGGCGTGGCGCTGAAATTTGCTGTTAAAGACAGACCCGGAATATAAAAGACAATCTTCTCTTTTAACAACGTTGATAAATTTGGTAAAAAGACTTACAATATTATTTAAATAAAGGATCAAGGAGAGGGGCATATATTTCATGTTTCTATAGGGGTAGTGCATTAGATGAGATTAAAGAAGAACAGACCATATCCATTATATGAAATGCCCGATGTGTCTACACTGAGGGAGCTTGTAGACAACGGCAGAGAAAAAGGGGAATCCGTAACGGCATTTTACAGGGGTAGACTAAATGATCAGCCCGTCACTTTCGGTGATTGCAGCCGGATCATTGAAAGATTGGGGACATATCTGCTTTCAAAGGGTCTGCATTCTGATCACATAGCAATAATTGGAGAGAACTCAACGGAATGGGTGCTGAGTTTTCTGGCAGTCACAAACAGCGGCAACACAGCAGTTCCTCTTGACAGAGGACTGCCAAATGAAGATCTGGCCGAACTGGTACGTCACTGTGACTGCAGAGCGGTAATATATTCCGAAAAGAACAGGGCAACGATGGAATTTCTTCAGGGTCTTGGGAAATCATACACAGATTTAAAGTATATTCCCCTTTCGGAATTTGATGCATACGTGGCAGAAGGAGCACGGTTGCTTGATGAGGGAAATACACAGTTTAAGGATGCGGGTGAGACCATAGGAAGAGATACTCTTGCAAGCATTGTTTATACATCTGGAACTACCGGCAAAATGAAAGGAGTGATGCTTTCACACGGCAATCTCGCAAGCAACACTGTGGCCGGCTGCCGGTTTGCAGAGGGTGATAACGCGCAGCTTCTTCTTCCGCTACACCATACATTTGCCTGGTCATCGCAGATGCTGGCAGCCTTTATCTACATAAAAGATCTGCATATAAGCGGGGATCTGAAGCACATTCTAAGGGATTTTCAGCGTAATCATCCACAGAATGTGGCGGCGGTGCCATTGATGGCAGATATGCTGTATAAAGGCATATGGGATACGGCTAAAAGGAGCGGCCGTGACAAAAAGCTGAAGAGAGGGATAAGGCTCAGCAGGTTTCTGATAGTCTTTTCCGGGAAGTGCATGAGAATTTCGGGGGCAGGCTTGCGCTCATATTTTGCGGGGGCGCCGCCCTTGATCCGGAAACAGAAAAGGGTCTGTATGATCTCGGCATACAAGTGCTGGGCGGCTATGGTATCACGGAATGCTCTCCCATCGTTTCGGCAAACCGTAATCATTATTATAAATTCGGAAGCGTCGGTCTGCCGCTTCCGTGTAACAGGATAAAGATAGATGATCCTGATGAAAACGGGATCGGAGAGATCATGGTAGCAGGCAGCAATGTTATGCTCGGCTATTATAAGGATCCCGAAGCGACAAAGGAGAGCTTTGACGGTGAATGGTTCAGGACCGGTGACTTCGGCTGGATAGATAAGGACGGATTTCTCTTTATAACCGGGCGCAAAAAGAATCTCATAATCCTGGCCAACGGGGAAAATGTGATGCCCGAAGAGCTGGAGATGAAGCTTGGGAGATTGGAGTATGTGGTTGATGTAGTCTGCTACGAGGAGAACGGAAACATAACGGCGGAGTTCTACCTGGACGAGGAACATTTCCCGGATGCGCGCAGCCGGCTTGAAGAAGATGTCGGTGTATTCAACCGTACAATGCCCATGCATAAGAACATAAGCGGAGTGAAGATCCGCGATATACCCTTTGAAAAAACGACAACAATGAAGATAAAACGTTATCTTCTGAAACAGGGATAAGTATGACCGCACAGGAGGAGATGTAATGAATATAGAATCATATCCGCTGACCGATGAACAAAGATATATGTATGACGAACAGATCAGGGGCTTTGGCATGGCCCTGACGCTGAGCGGGAGCGCTGTTTTTAAAGGATCACAAAGCATTGAAAAACTGGAGAAGGCCGCAAACGAGGTCATCCGTATCAATGAAGGCATAAGAGTCAGAGTGACCACCGATGAACAGGGAGAGCCGGTGCAGTTTGTTGCTCCTTTTGAAGAGCGCAGTTTCAAAGTAAGGGAGTTTGGCAGCAAAGAGGAATTGGACAGATTCGGCAGTGAAGAGTGGGCTCTTATGCCGCTGGATTTCGGACCTGACAATGACTTGTTTGATATGCAGATCGTTATGCTTCCGGACTCTTACGGGGCGCTTATAAGGACTCATCACATAATATCAGATGCATGGACATTATTCCTGATATGCAGTCAGTTTATAAAGATCCTTAACGGGGAGACTGTTAAGGCATACCCCTACAGGGACTTTATTGAGAATGCTATAAAATACAAGCAGTCATCCCGTTTCAAAAAAGATCTTGAATTCTTTGCGGAGCAGGAAAAGACTCTGCCTGTAAGTACGCATCTGTCAACTGAGCCTGTTTTTTCCCTTGAAAAGCACTGCAGGGCGTATGAGCTGTCGAAAGAGGAGGTGGCATTAGTCAGGGATTATGCATTGACGCATAAAGTTGCTGAAGCCAATCTCTTTTCAACAGCGGTCTGTATCTGGATGAGCAAAATGCTGGGGAGGGAGGATTTTTATGTAGGGATCACTGCCCTGAATCGTGCGGGCATCCGAGAAAAGAATACCGTCGGGGCATTTGCGCTGGGAGTGGCAAACAGGATCTGCATAAAACCTGAGGAAAGCTTTGAAGCCGGCACAGAAGCCGTCAGCCTTTCCAGGTTGTCCGGATACAGGCACCAGAAGGCCGGTATGAGTTACTATGTAAATGGCAAAGAGCCGTATGACATTTGGATCAGTTATCAGACAGCATCCTTTGATGGTGATATTGAGGCGACGTTTGAGCAGTATCAGCAGCCTGTTATGGGGCCGGTCATGCTGCTTAAGATCATCGACGGGGGAGATGACAGGATCATACTGCAGCTGGAATATAACGTGAAATATCCGGATCGAAAGGCAGAGCGGCTGGTGAAGGAATCTGCTGCGATCCTGATGGAAGGGATCCGTGATGACAGACAGAAGGTAAAAGAGATCACAGATAAGGTAATGGAGGAGTAATCATGTTTGACAAGGTTAAAGAAATCATAAGCAAATATACTGAGGCGGAAAATATTACAGAGGACTTATCGTTGACAAACGATCTGTCGCTCACATCTCTTGATGTTGTGTCCATGGTTGGAGACTTTGAGGATGCTTTTGACATAGAAATAGCTGATGAAGACGTAATGCAAATGAAAACTGTCGGTGACATACTCGAGTATCTCAAAAAAAAGGGGATAGAATAACCGGACAGACAAGACTGCAGAATGGAAGGGCGTCAGAGAGCTTTTACGGCAACAGCCTTTATGATATGTACCCAGAATCCTGGACACATTGATCTATGAACTAGGTGGAATACATGGATGTTTCTCTGTACTTTACAGGGGACATTCATTTTGTTTTAGCTTGAATCCTATCGTTATTATAATAGTGTGTCGCAGCAAATTCTGCGGCATGCTTTTTTTGTTATAGTCTCGTTTCAGTCAGACATTTTTGCCGTTACATTTGGACTATAAATAATTTCTTCGGTATTTTTCGGAATAGTCTGACAGACCTTTTTCTTTATTTTTTTAGTTCTGTCTGTCTTTTTTGCATTTATTATGAACATAGGCAGATATCCGTAGAATTTGATCATCTCTTCGTTCCATAGGTATTTCCATGAATCCAGATCTACACTGATATCCATTCTGACTTTTGAAAGTACACTGAAATCCCAGTCCGGTCTCTTTACATTTGCAAGCATGGAACGAACGGCAAGCTCACGTCCCAGGTTATAATCTCCATAATAATAATCGTCAACCGGAATATTATTCTTTATCCTATTGTTGGACTAGTTGCCGGGGGGCAGACCAAGAATGCAAAAAGAATAAAATAACTGATTTAAATATAACTAATAATAATATTGAAAAGCTGGATATAAAAGAAAATAAGTCTTTAAATCTATATATATTAAAAGGTCAAACTATAAAATATTTAGATGTGTCTGGGTCAAAAAGCGGGAGTTTAAAGAGTGCAGATGAAAAAATAGCAACCGTAGGCGCTGTTAATACAGGGTGGGATTATAGCCATGGTTTCGGTGGACAGTTAAAAGGAGAAAACAATGGAAAAACCACTGTTACTGCGACATACTATGACTGGAACGATAACAGTGAAAAAAAGTACGATTTTTAAGTGATTGTAGGTGACGCCGGAGTAATAACAAAAAATGGTTGGGTTAGCGAAGACGGAGGTATGAAGTATTACAAAGATGGAAAACCCTATACCGGTTGGCATTATATGGGGGCAACAGAGGGCGAGAAGACGCCTCATTGGTCATATTTCGGCGGAGACGGCAAAATTTACACCGGATGGAGAAAAATGGGTAGAAACGAAGGAGAAGAGACAGAGCACTGGTCTTATTTTGGTCCGAACGGATGGCTCAGAACAGGTTGGCAACAAATGGGCAAAGGAACAGCTAACCCTGATGGCAATAGTCCCAAGCATAAGAGCTATTTCGGAAACAACGGATGGCTTGTTACAAACAGTAAATTCTCTGTGGCAGGAAAAACATACACTGCCGATGGCAGAGGCTGGTGTGTATAATTATAATAGGACAGAAAACCGTTACCGTGTCCCTATAAAGATATAAATATCCGTTCTGTTCCCTTGGGACCCAAAATTGAAAATAATCTACAAGATTATCAAAAAAACGGCAGGGTATGTTTTTGCGGGCCTTGTGTTTGCGTCACTTATCATTATCTTATGATAACGAAAGTGCAGCAAACGCACAGACAGCAAAAGCATATCCTGCCGGTTATTTTTATATTATTATGATCAGCACACGCCCTGAGCGATCATTGCGTCAACAACCTTCTCAAAGCCTGCGATATTAGCGCCTGCGATATAGTTTCCTTCCATACCGTACTTGGCAGCAGCTTCGTCAATATTCTTGAAGATATTTGCCATGATACCCTGAAGCTTCTCATCAACCTCTTCGGCAGACCAGGAAAGTCTTTCGGAGTTCTGGCTCATCTCAAGACCTGATGTGGCAACACCGCCGGCGTTGGAAGCCTTGCCGGGGATGAACTGGATGCCGCTCTTTACAAGGTGCTCCGTAGCATCAAGAGTGGTAGGCATATTTGCACCTTCGCATACGAATTTACATCCGTTATCAACAAGCGCTTTAGCGTCATCGATAAGAAGCTCATTCTGTGTAGCGCAGGGAAGCGCCACATCGCAGGGGATGCTCCATACGCCGCGGCCCTCATGGTACTCTGAACCGGGACGCTCTTTAGCATACTCCGTAAGACGGGCTCTTCTTACTTCTTTGATATCCTTAAGAAGCTCAACGTCAATACCGTTGGGGTCATGGATCCAGCCTGATGAGTCAGAGCATGTAACAACCTTGCCGCCGAGCTGTGTAGCCTTTTCAATGGCATATGTAGCCACGTTTCCGGAACCGGAAACAACAACGGTCTTACCTTCAAATGAAGTTCCGTTCTTCTTAAGAAGTTCCTGTGTGATGTAGCAAAGACCGTATCCGGTTGCCTGCTTACGCACTAAAGAACCGCCGTATGTAAGCCCTTTTCCGGTAAGAACTCCCTCATATACTCCGCGGATCTTCTTGTACTGTCCGAAGAGATATCCTATCTCTCTGGCACCTACTCCGATATCACCTGCGGGAACGTCGGTGTCAGCTCCGATGTACTTGTAAAGCTCTGTCATAAAGCTCTGGCAGAATGCCATGATCTCTCGGTCAGACTTGCCTTTGGGATCAAAATCGGCACCACCTTTACCGCCACCCATGGGAAGGCTTGTAAGAGAGTTCTTGAAGATCTGCTCAAATCCCAAAAACTTGATGATGCTTAAGTTTACGGAAGGGTGGAAACGGCATCCGCCCTTGTAAGGTCCTATGGCATTGTTATACTGCACACGGTATCCTCTGTTTACCTGAACCTGTCCCTTGTCATCTACCCAGGGAACCCTGAAATGGATAGCCCTGTCAGGCTCCGTGATCCTCTCTAAAACGGCTTCCTTTCTGTAAAGTTCCTCGTTTGCCTCAACAACAGGCTTTAAAGTCTCTAAAACCTCGGTCACAGCCTGTAAAAATTCGGGCTGGTCTGCGTTTTTTTCTTTTACCTGCTCCAATACCTCGTCTACATATCCCATTTTGTAAGTCTCCTTCTTGAAAAAATAAAGTATAAGCAAAAATTTCTTAGTTTTATTTCATTAAAATACTTTCAGATTATAAAAAATAACCCGGCAAATTGCAATAGAAAAAGAGAGAGATATCTGATAAAATGCCTAAATAATTATTTAAAGGGTAAAGATATCAGTGGAAAAGTTTGATTTTAAAGACGCGGTAAGATATCTGGAAGGCATCCCCCAGTTTGCGGGAGATCATCCGGATCTGAAATACGGAGTACAGAGAGCGGAAATCTTATTAAAAGAATTTGATCATCCCGACCGTGACATGAAGATCGTCCATGTAGCAGGTACCAACGGCAAAGGCTCTGTCTGCGCGTATATTTCCGCCTGCCTGGAGGCGGAAGGGATAAGTACGGGGTTGTTCACGTCACCCCATCTGACCGATGTAAGAGAGCGGATCCGGACGGCTTCGGGGCTTATACCAAAAGATGATTTCGTGCGTTTGTTTGACCGGGTTTATAAAAAGATCAACATGATAAAAACTAAGATCCCCGGTTTTGAAGCGGCTTATTTTGAGTATTTCTTTATCATTGCCCTTCTTTATTTCAAAGAAAAGTGCGTGGACTGCGTGATACTTGAAACAGGACTGGGAGGCAGGCTGGATGCTACCAATGCGGTGCAGGGCACTGTTCTTTCCGTGATCACGGGGATAGGTCTTGAGCACACGGAAATACTCGGATACTCTTTAGAGGAGATCGCAAAGGAAAAAGCGGGCATCATCAAACCGGGCATTCCCGTGGTGGTTGCGGGAGTAGAGAAAGATATTCTTAAATTTTTCAAAAAAGAAGCTGAAAAATCGGGGAGCAGGCTTATTACCGCTGATTACGGGGATGTTTCAAATGTCAGTGTGAGCGCCGAAAATGTTGATTTTTCCTTTGAAAATGAGTATTATAAAAATGTTTCGTTTACGGTGCCCGCGCCTGCCGTTTATGAGGCATTTAATGCCGGAACGGCTCTGACTGCAGCAGCTGTTTTAAAGGGATCGGGGGTATTTAAGAACTTTTCCGGAAAGCTTCTGGAGTCTGACATTACAGGCTTTAAAAGAGCCCTTGGCAAGACCCTGTGGGAAGGAAGGATGGAAAAGATCTCATCCGACACTTATGTTGACGGAGCCCACAATCCCCAGGGAATAGAACGGTTTTTACAAAGTGTGGCAGGCTTTGCTTCAGGGAAAAAGAATATATTGCTTTTTTCCGTAGTGTCCGGTAAAAATTTCCGGGACATGGTAAAGCTCATTACGGACAGCGGGCTTTTCAGCGAATATATTATTTCAAAGCCGGATACGGAAAGGGCTCTTTCACAGGATGAACTCCGGGAGATCTTTTGTGAGTTTACCCAAAGACCGGTAAAGGTCTTCGGAAGTGTGAAAGAGGCTTACGGTCATGGCAGATCGGTTGATAAGGATTATTTATTTTGCGTCGGATCTTTGTATCTGGTGGGA
>CACWUI010000044.1 GCA_902764045.1 uncultured Lachnospiraceae bacterium | reverse complement strand
GAGTTTATGTGATTCTGTTGTTGAATCCCATTCCTCCACCAGCTTGCCTTTTTCATCATTTACTACGATATGGGCACCTTCGATCTCGCTTCCTCCAAGCTCGTTCTTTGAGAAGTATACCGGGAACTCTTTAACCGGTGTTGGCGGCTGTACGGTTACAACATTTGACCTGTCGCTGTACTGCCATTCATTGCCGATATCTGCACCGGCAATCTTGTTAATATAGTATGAAGACTCATTGATGATACCTTCATGACTGCCTGCAGTAGCTCCGCTAAATTCAATAGTAGTGTCAGCGTCTTCTACGGGATCATTCTCCTTGATCGTTGTCCAAACATTAATACCCTTAGCTTTAAGCGCTTCAACTGTTTTGTACTCATCTTTGATCTTGGCATCAAATGTAATCTGTATCCACTTTCCGGCGTAAGGCAGGACAGGCGCATCTTTATCGTCGCTTCCCAGCATTACGACCAACTGACCTGCCTTTCCGGTACCAAAGTCAGCTGACCAGCGAACTTCCATACTAAGAGGCTCTTTGGAAAGTGCGGGTGCAGTTATGCCGTCTTCTCCATCACCATCTTTAACAACTACTTTAAATGATTCGTCTGCCCTTTCCGTAAACTCAAGAACATCTACAAGCTGATCGATCACCTCAACATACTTGGCATCTTTAGTTATGTATGCCTGGATATCGTAAGTATAAACCTCATCAAATGCACTAAGATCTGTATGAACTGTACCGTCGCGCTGTTCAGGAGTCGCATCTTTCTTGTTTACATACTTCTCAATTTCCGGTCCAGCGTTCTTCTTATTCGTGAACACATACGGATCATCTTCTGTACCAGTTCCCTGTACCTCGCCAACCTCGGTATATCCCGGAACAGTTACTTCATCTACTGTATACTCAACACCTTCGAGGCACGGAAGAACTTCTGACTCTACAGCATTGCCATCCTTAAGTGTAATTGTACAAACCGGTGTTTCTTTGTCTGCACCATATACGTTTACAGTTACTTCTGTGACTTCTTTTGGCCATGTAGCTATATTACCCTTCTCGTCCTGCCATGTCTTCTTTGCCCAAACAGTTGTGGTCTTTGGCTCAACAGTTACGGTGTTGGAGTCAAGTTCGTGCTTACCGCTATCTCCTACCTTGAGTTCATAATGTGCTCTGTTAGGAATACCATCGTGGTCTGTATCAATCTTGACACTACCGTTATCTGTGATTTCAACCCAAGCCTTGTTGCTTGTTGCTGCAGCACTGTCAGTATCTTTGATTTCTTCTGCTGTTCTGTCCTTAATGAGTTGAGCAACAGTTTCATAAACAGTGTCCTTAATGCGAGCATCAAAGGTTACCTTGATCCAGTGACCGCGGAGACCCTTTGCTTCGAGATCCTCAATAACTACCTTTACATCGGATCCGCTTGCTGTGACTGTCTTGGCCTGAGCAGTGATGTCCTTACCCTTATTCTTAACAGTTGTCTTATGGTTGTTTGTTGTTCCAAGATCGGCAATCTTCAGGCTGCCGTTTTCGCCAACAAACTCAAGCATGCTGTTGATTGTATCTGTTACAGTCAGGGTATCAGCATCATTTGTTACATAAGCCATCACGTCATAGGTGAATACCTGATCAAAGTTTGTGAAGTCCCATGTAACGTCTTTGTTAACGTATTTCTCAAGTTCCGGTTTCTCAGGCTTAGGAACTTCGTTACGTACAGGAGCCTTGAGCGTAACTGTTGTAAAGCTTACGCTTAATACATGCTCTGTTTCGCCCTGTGCGTTAACGCGAGTTACCTTTCTGACTGTTAACTCTAAGTCTTCAACCTCTACTTCGCCCGGCTTGAATTTAAATTCATCAGACTTCGCATAAGTACCATCCTCTTGACGAACAAGTTCATTAAATACCAGCTTAACGTCAGAAGATAATGTATAGCCACTGCCATCGGATCCCTCTAAAGCTTCGGCCAATTTAGCCATAGACTCACTGTTTTGAGGATCATATGTCGTCTTTCCGTCAGGGCTTACTAGCTTAAAGACAGAAATCAACGTTCCATCATCCGCGGTTAGAGAAGCAGGAAGAGTGAACCCTCCGGTCCATTTATTACCTTCTGCTTCACCTTCTTGTTCTGACTCAATCTCACTGTAGTTAGACTGACCATCCAGTTCTACAGTTTGAACGAGTGCGGATTTACCGTCGGCAGTTTCTGCGCTAACTTCAATAATAACCGGTTTCTTTTCAATGCCGTCTTCCCATACCTTTTCAATAGATAGTGAAGCAGACACGCGAGCAACGTCTTGTTTTTTACCAAATACGAATGTACCGTCGGCTGCTAAACCACCACCACGGCGGGATGCGTTGTTGTAAATCTGAACGCCGCCTTCGTGAGCTTCAGGTTCGCCACCAGTGAATGTTAAGTTGCGGATTTCACCATCAACTTCACCCGGATCATACTGATTTTTGGTGTTTTCATCGTACCAGTTAGAATTTTCAGCGTTCATCATCAGCAAGGTACCGTCGCCACCATTATCTGAGTGGAAGTCCTTACCTCCAGAACTTCCCTCCTCACTTTCTGGATCTTTATTCTTCGTATTGGCTTCTTTTTTATCCGCTCTATTAATCAAGCTCGGATCACCAGTGGAGCCATATGCCTTATTGCCGTGAATCCATACTTTATTAGTGTCTAAGTCTAGAACTGTAGAACCATACGCACAAACCCAAACACCACCACCGGTACTGTCATTGAATGCTTGTCCATTGACATAAGGATCTACCGTGTCATCAGTTGAGCCACTTGTCGGCTTTGCATCTTCACCGAATAAATCCGTAAGTGTTCCGCAATTTGAAGGAGCAGCAACAATCTTCTTAGACATCGGTGTATCTGTTACGGTAGGTTCCGCCCAAGTAGCCGGAATAGCTTCGTTGTTAGTGATTTCACCTTTTTCTATATAGAGGGTATATGAATAGTCAGGATGGTCACCCATTACATAAGCAGCACCACCTAGCATACGTGAAGTATTATCGTGAATGCTACCACCAAGTAAAGCAACACCATTGGAATCAACCAGAATAGCACCACCACGTGTGAAGGCACTATTGTAAGCCAATTCACCATTGTTTAATGTAAAGTTACCACCTTGTCTTTGTGCTTTAGTTTGGCTGCCAATTAACCAATCGATACCGTTCTCAGTTGCGAAAACAGCACCGCCGCCAAACCAAGCAATATTGTTATTAATCTTACCGCCGTCCATGTAGATGGAACCGCCGTTTTCAACAGTCGTACCACCACCGAACTGAACACCGATATTGTGATTAATATCTGCACTTCCATTAATGGTTACAAATGAACCAGAATCAGTAACCATTACACCGCCGGTATCACCGCGGTTATATCCGATGTTACCACCGGAAATAGTACCGTCGGCTCCGTTAGCGTAAATTATCGCACCAGCTGTACCAGTTACATCAAGATCAGCCGCTGTCCATCTTCTGTCAGGAGCATTAGTGCGCTTAGCATTTGGAGCTCCACCTTTAACATATTTCTTGATAGCATTTGCGTTCCAATTTGAATTCTCATCTTTAGCAATGTAGCCGACGATATTGTTCCGGATATTACCGGACTTAACATCAAAGGTTGAGTTTTCACCGATAACTGCCACAGGGGCAACGAACTTCGGAGTATTGGATGCTGTGGTTGAAGTATTGAAGTTCTCCAGTGTTGCACCCTCAAGAGAAACTGTACCGGCTTCTACCTGTACAAAGAAACCTCTGGGGGAACCGGATTCGCCACCGGCAAAATCATCTTTCGTATATGTTGTACAATTTCCGTCACATCCCTGAGATACGGCTTGGTCGCTATAAGAAGGCTGAACGGTTGTCGGATATTCCTCCGGATCATGATCGTCATATTCCGGATCAACTTGGCTGGTGTATGGAGTCGCGCTTCCGCCACCTCCGGAACCACCAGCTGCAGGGGTCAGGGTGAATTCCATCGCAGTGCCGATTTCCCAACCAGCATCACTATAACCAGACATATAACCTTTAGGCCATGCTGAGTATAGATATATTGGATCTGATGATGTCGTTGCAGGGGTTCCTTTATCCCCACCCGTATCTGAATGCGCCTTCAAAAAAAACTGATGGTCTTTATTGTTAGTCAGTTGAACGGCACGCATCTGACATATAACGTATTGTCCATCGGTAATGCCAGTTACATTAACCGTAATCACACCGTCTGAATTAATACTTACAACCCTTACATACTTGTAATCAGAACCTTCACTGGATATAGCCCTTAACAACAATCTACCACCTGTATCATATACAAGCTTTCTATTGCCATCTTTTTCTTTAAGATGGTACTCTGAACTTGCAGCAGGCTTTTCCCACTGTGCAACGATTGTCATATTGGTTGCGGTGTTGCCCATCTTAACCTGAGTGCTTCCGTCCATAACTTTTCCATCAGAAGATGATGTCACAGCGGAACCGCCCTCTGACAGGATGTATTTCCATCCTTTAAAGACATAGTCGGCACCGGGTTTCCAGTCAGCATCCGGAATCTTGATAAGATCGTCGCCAACACTCTTTTTGATGGCTCCGTCAGCACCATAGAGATCCCAGACTTCCGTCTTTGCTCCATCACCGGAAACACCGTTTGACCAAGTAACAACAAAATTTGTTCTTTCATACTCGGCAACTACTGTCATTTCGCCTTTTTTGCCTTCTGGTACTGTAAACCCGGTATAAGCGGGATACTGAGTTCCCTTTGTTGACTGGGAAGCACCGTCAGCACTGGTCTTAAATGTCCAGCCAACAAACTGATAGCCATTTCCCGGATTCCAATCCGCAGACGGTGGATTTTTATAAACTTCTTCGTCTGCATTAAAAGTTTTGGTCTCAGTTTTCTCAGGATCTCCACCGTTAGAAAAAGTCACGGTAAACCCCGAGCCAGGTGAGCAATCTCCTTCTACTTGCTGACCGGTAAGTGTCAATCCTTCACCGAGAATAATTCCGGCTTTTTCATTTGACGTCTTGAACATAGGGAAGTCTGACTCTCCCTTTTTGCGATAGATCGTTACATTTTCGCCATCCTTGGCTTTAATGGTAACAGTCTTGGCCCCGGAAATGTCAATCGTGGTAAAGTCGTTTCCATTTTTGTCTTTTGCTTTGCTTGCCATGATATCTTGAGTTATCTCAATGACATCTCCATTTGCCGAGTCAGAAATCGCATCTCTGAGTTCTGCCCAAGTGCTTGCCTGTCTCGTTGTTGCCGCCGCATACGTCTTGCTGGTCCCCAAAAGTGGCGATGCCAGTATTCCGAACACCAACAAAAGCGCAAGCGCCATGCTAATAATTATTTTTGAAACATTCTTTTTTTTGTGCATTTCCTTTCCTCTCCTTCATCATTTTTTCTTAAATCTATATAAATTTACTTGCTATATATTATACTCCACTTGTTCGATTTTTGTCAAATTAAAAATCCCTATTTTACACACTTTCACGATATTTTTCATATCATTTAAAATGCAAGAACAACAAGAGTTTTTGCTCCCTATTGACAAGTTAATAATTTACCTTTAATATGTACGCATGAACAATTATTCATATAAGGAGTGAACATACCATGGAAAAAAAAGTTGATAGCCGGCCATGAATTAAAGCCGGGAAAAAACATTACCGATCATGTACATGTAGAGGGCACTGAGCTTCATGTACCGCACGTTCTTATATGCGGAAAAAACGAAGGCCCCACCGTTCTCATAACTGCCGGAATACACAACGCAGAGTACGTGGGTATCCAGGCCGCCATTGAGCTTTCAAATGAGTTCGAACCCGATGATATAAACGGAAACATTATCATCGTACCCCTCGCCAACAGATCCGGTTTTGAAAACCGTACCATGAGTACGGTTTACGAAGACGGCAAGAATTTGAACCGCGTTTTTCCCGGTAATCCCGACGGTTCGGAAGCAGACCGACTTGCGCATATGCTTTTTGAGATATTTATAAAAAATGCCGATGCTTATATCGATCTTCATAGCGGGGAAGGCTACGAGAATCTAATCCCTTATGCTTACTATCTGGGTGACTCTCCTGTTACGGAAGCTTCAAAAAAGATGATAGATTGCGTAAATACAGAGTATTATGTTCGTTCATGCTGCTGTACGGGCGGTGCTTATAATATCCGGTTTAAATTTATCCACTACTTCATTTATCTTCTTGCGGAACATTTCCTCATATACATTCCATTGGTCATCAGTCATGTCCCTGTATGAGAATGTACTGCGCGGATGTGTGGTAAAACACGGAAAATTAAACTCTGCCTGTCCTACGCCTTCTATGTTCTCCTTATTCTTAAAAAACACAGGAAAAAGTTCTATACCATCGTATACCTCATATTCACTCCGGTTATCCGGAAAGATAATAGCGCACTCATGACCTTTTGCCTTCAGACTCTTAGCCAGATTGCATGTATATACTCCACTTCCTGAACCGGTAAGCGGAAAATGATTGACAAATAAGATCTTCATATTAATAACTCCTGTTTGACATCCCCTCATCGTTTGTACGATTTTACCGTATACTACAAAACTCTATAAGATAATGGTAACACATATCAGCATCATTTCATCAGTTTACTCAGTGCATCAGACAAAAACTCACCAACCATATCCCCACCATATGTGCCGGATAATAGATATAAAAGAAATGTTTGATCTTTAACTTACCTCTCTTCCCGTTATACAACATCAACAGAGGAATACTGAAAAGCCCCCAGTATTGAACGGAAGGGTTATTAAAGACAGAAAGAACTATAAGCCCGGCGGCAAATACCGCAAGTTTTAGTTTAAACTTAGGTATCAGATATACTGCGACCGGCAGTATGATACCCACAAAGCCGTAGTCAAACTGTAACCCTTTCACATAATTCGGCAGTATGACCGATAAAAAGAACGCGAGACCAACAAGAAAAGCCGCAAGTATCACCATGCCGACTTTTCTTGTATCAATCGCTTTTTGTATAGTAAAGGTTATCAGTATTGAAAAAGCAAAAACTATCATTATGTTCATATAAAGACTTCCAAACATAACAAAATAAACGATCTGGCATAATGCCCCTATTCCCAGAACCTCAAAGAAATATCGGTATTTGTGCTTTGTATAAAAACACCCCTCTGCGATCATAAAAGCAAAGATCGGATACGCAAGCCTCCCAATTATCCGAAGAATTATAATATGCGGGAATAATATCTCTCCTACATGATCAACTGTCATGGCTATAAGTGCTATTAATTTAAGAGTATTGCCGTTTAATACGGCAAACTTAAATTTTTCATCCATTTTTTTCCCTAAAAAGTGAGCAACCCTTTTTCATAAAGACTCTGAATACTTTTCATGATACCAAGCTTGCCGTGAGGCCATGTAAGACCTCCCTGGAAATATGCGGCGTAAGGCTCTCTCATGGGACCGTCTGCGCTTAGCTCTATGGACGAACCCTGTACAAAAGCCCCTGCGGCCATTACTACTTCAGAGTCATATCCCGGCATATCATCTGCAACAGGTGTAACGTAAGAATCCACAGGTGCCGCTGACTGTATCCCTTCACAAAACGCAAGAAGTCCTTCAGGAGTTTTAAGCTCAACTGCCTGTATAATATCTGTACGCGCGGATTTACTGTCGGGAATACATTTGAATCCTAGCTTCTCATAAACCGCAGCCGCAAAGACCGCAGTCTTTAAAGCAGATGCCGTAACTACCGGTGCAAGAAACAGCCCCTGATAGAACTTCTCATTTACACCAAGTGTAGCTCCCACTTCTTTACCCAGTCCGGGAGATGTAAGCCTAAAAGCAGCACTCTCTACCAGATCTCTTCGTCCGGCTATATACCCTCCGCATGGCGCCAGTCCGCCACCGGGATTTTTTATAAGAGAACCGGCTATAATATCCGCCCCCACCTGTGTTGGTTCTGTCTTTTCCACAAATTCACCGTAGCAGTTGTCAACCATACAGATAACGTCAGGTTTTATTTCTTTTATAAATGAAATAAGCTCACCTATCCGGTCCACCGAAAGGCTGGGTCTTACGGCATAGCCCTTTGATCTCTGTATGGTGACCATTTTAGTTTTTTCATTTACGGATCTCCTGATATTTTCAAGATCAAAACCGCCATCTTCAAGCAGATCCACCTGACGGTAAGAAACCCCGTATTCCCTAAGACTTCCGGGGCAATCACGTATGCCTATTATTTCGTCCATGGTGTCATAGGGCTTTCCAACAGGCGATAAAAGCTCATCACCGGGGCGGAGATTTCCCGCCAGAGCAAGATTTATGGCATGCGTCCCGCTTACTATCTGGGGGCGCACCAATGCATCCTCTGTCTCGAAAATATGAGCATATACCCTTTCCAGAGCATCTCTTCCCGCATCATCATAACCGTATCCCGTAGACCCGGAAAGATGTTCCGCAGATATCTTTTCTTTCTGAAATGCCGAAACAACCTTTAACTGATTGTATTCGGCATTTTGATCTATATGAGAAAACCTGTCTTCAAGGTTTTTAAGTATCTCATTGCAAAACCCGATCACTTTCTCATCTATTCCAAAGTCAGATCTTATAAAATCCTTCACTTAAATAATCCCCCGGTCCTTCAAGTTTCTTTTAATGATATCATGCTTTGTTCTTTCAGTGTCGCAATGAAAAATGTTCT
>CACWUI010000043.1:7362-16158 GCA_902764045.1 uncultured Lachnospiraceae bacterium | reverse complement strand
CTTTTATCAATCTTTATGATAAGGGCCTGATTTATAAAGGGGCAAGGATCATTAACTGGTGTCCCGTATGTAAAACCTCCATTTCAGATGCAGAGGTTGAGTACGAGGAAAAGGACGGCAAATTTTATCACATCAAATATCCCGTGACCGGCGAAGAAAGCAGGTTTGTGGAGCTTGCCACCACCAGACCGGAGACCATGCTGGGTGATACTGCTGTTGCGGTAAACCCTGCGGATGAAAGATATAAGGATCTGGTGGGAAAGACCGTGACCCTTCCCCTTGTGGGACGTGAGATCCCCGTGATAGCCGATGAATATGTGGATATGGAGTTCGGGACCGGTGTTGTTAAGATCACCCCGGCCCATGATCCCAACGATTTTGCGGTAGGTGAAAGACATGACCTTCCCCAGATAAACATTTTAAATGACGACGCCACCGTAAATGAAAACGGCGGCAGATATCAGGGCATGGACAGATACGAGGCAAGGAAAGCGGTGCTTGCCGATCTTGAGGCTCAGGGACTTCTTGTGGGCATAAAAGAGCATTTGCATAACGTGGGTACCCATGACAGGTGCGGCACCACCGTTGAGCCCATGATAAAGGAGCAGTGGTTTGTAAGGATGCAGGATATTATTGAGCCTGCCGTTGAAGGCGTTAAGTCCGGTGAGATAAGACTGATACCTTCAAGCATAGAAAAAACCTATTATCATTGGACGGACAATATCAGGGACTGGTGCATATCCCGCCAGCTCTGGTGGGGGCATCGTATCCCTGCGTATTATTGCGATTCCTGCGGGCATATAACCGTGGCGGAAGAAGCTCCGGGAGAATGTCCCAAATGCGGCGGCAGCGTAAGACAGGACGAGGACACACTTGATACCTGGTTCTCCTCTGCACTCTGGCCTTTTTCCACACTGGGGTGGCCTGAGAAGACCGAAGAGCTTGATTATTTTTATCCCACATCCGTGTTGGTTACGGGATATGACATATTGTTTTTCTGGGTCATCAGGATGATCTTTTCCGGATACGAGCACATGGGAAAGCCACCTTTCAGGGACGTGTTATTCCACGGTCTTGTACGGGATGAGCAGGGGCGCAAGATGAGTAAGTCTTTAGGGAACGGCATCGATCCCATTGACGTTATTGAAAAGTACGGGGCGGATGCCCTTCGCGCGTCACTTATTTCAAACACTTCCCCCGGAAACGACATGAGATTTTTCATGTCCAGGGTGGAGGCTGCAAGAAATTTTGCAAATAAGATATGGAACTCCGCCAGGTTCATTATGATGAACGATGAGAACTCGGAGATAAACCCTTCAGATCCTATGCCGGAAAATCTTACCGATGCGGACAAGTGGATCCTTTCCGGCGTGAACAGACTTATAAAGGATGTTACCGACAATCTGAACAAATACGAGCTGGGTATCGCCTACGATAAGATAGATGCCTTTGCATGGGATGAATTCTGCGACTGGTATGTGGAGATGGTCAAGTCACGCCTTTATAACGACGCTGACGACACCAAGGCTGCTGCCATATGGACATTAAAGAAGGTGCTCATAAGCATCTTAAAGCTTCTTCATCCCTTTATGCCTTTCGTAACGGAAGAGGTGTTCTGTGCCATACAGTCCGAAGAGGAGTCCGTGGTCATCTCGAAGTGGCCGGAGTACAGCGATGATCTTGACTTCCCCGAAGAGGAGAGCGCCACTAAAAACATACAGGATGCGGTGAAGGCTGTCCGCGGCATACGTGCCGAGAAGAATGTGCCGCCCTCAAAGAAGCTTGATATATACGTGGTGACGGACAAAAAAGATATACTTGATGTATTTGAAAAGGGGCACGCATTTTTCAGGCTTTTGTCAGGAGCACAGGAAGTGTTAATAAAAGAAAATGCCGACGATCTGTCATCACAGTGCGTAACGGCGGTCATTGAAAATGCCATGGTTTACATCCCCTTAAGCGACCTGGTGGACTTGGAAGAGGAAAAGCAAAAGCTTACACAGGAGATGAAGCGTCTTGAGGGCGAGGTGAAAAGATGCGAAGGCATGCTTGCCAACGAGAATTTTGTGGCTAAAGCGCCTGAAGCAAAGATCGCGGAAGAGCGTGAAAAGCTTGAGAAGTATAAGCAGATGCTTGAAAACGTAAAGGAAAATCTTTCTAAGCTATGAAAATATTATTTGTCTCCTTAGGCTGTGACAAGAACCTTGTGGACACCGAGGAGATGCTGGGACTTCTGAAACAAAAAGAATATGAGCTTACAAACGATGAAGCAGAGGCGGATATTATCATCATAAACACCTGCTGCTTTATTCATGATGCCAAAAAAGAAAGCATAGAATCCATTCTTGAGATGGCGGAGCATAAAAAGTCAGGTCAGTGTAAGGCTCTTATAGTAACCGGGTGTCTTGGTCAGCGTTATAAGGACGAGATATTAAGAGAGATCCCTGAGATCGATGCCATAGTAGGCACTGCATCCATTGACCGGATAGATGAGGCCGTGGAATCAGCCCTTGAAAAAAAGGAAAAATATTTTCTTGACCCTATAGACCGTCTGCCTGTGGTCAAGGCTGACAGGGTCTGTGTGACAGGGGGCTGGTATGAATATCTGAAGATCGCCGAGGGGTGCGATAAGAACTGTACATACTGTATCATACCCAAGGTAAGGGGCAGATACAGAAGCTATCCCATGAACTATCTTCTGGGCAGGGCCAGGGATCTGGTGGCAGGAGGTGCCAAGGAGATCATCCTTGTGGCCCAGGAGGTTACAAAGTACGGAACCGATCTTCCGGGTAAGCATAAGATGCTGGTGAGACTGATAAAGGGGCTTGCCGGCATACAGGGGCTTGAGTGGATAAGGCTTCTGTACTGTTATCCCGAGGAGATAACCGACGATCTGATAAATCTCATGCAAAACGAGCCGAAGCTTTGCAATTATATCGATATGCCCATTCAGCACGCCTCTGACTCCGTGCTGAAATATATGGGAAGAAAGACGGATAAAAAGCATATCGAAAAGATCATAAAGAAGTTGCGCGCCAAAATACCCGATATATGTATCCGTACCACCCTTATAAGCGGTTTTCCGGGTGAGAGGGATTACGACCACAGGACAGTTAAGGATTTCGTTAAGTTCCATGAATTTGACCGTCTGGGAGTCTTTACATATTCTCCGGAGGAAGGGACGCCGGCCGAGAAGTTTTCCGGTCAGATACCTGAGGAGATAAAGAATGAGAGACGGAATGAGATAATGGAACTGCAGCAGGAGATCTCAAAGAAGAGATCCGCAAGCTTTGTGGGGCGCGTGATGCAGGCCGTTATCGACGGGTATATTCCCGAGGATGATGTGTATGTGGGACGTACATACAGGGATGCTCCGGGAGTGGACGGAAACGTGTTTATCACACCGACGGACTCCACCTCAAGAGACATGGTTTCCGGAACCTTTGTGAAGGTGAAGATAACCGGTTCCACGGAATACGACCTGATAGGCGATATTGTTGAATAAGGGAGGCTGACATGAATCTACCTAACAAACTGACCATTTTACGAATATGCATGATACCCCCTTTTTTGTTTTTTCTGTACTGCAGTTTCGGAAACGGCGCCAATAACTGGATAGCATTTGCCATATTCCTTGCGGCATCGTTTACTGATATGCTGGACGGAAAGATCGCAAGAAAGTACAACCTTATCACAAACTTCGGCAAATTTATGGATCCGCTGGCTGACAAGCTTTTGGTGGATTCGGCTCTTATTGCCCTTTGCGAGCTTGGAAGGATCCAGGGCTGGATCGTTATCATCATCATCGCCAGAGAGTTTATAATCAGCGGCTTCAGACTTGTTGCGGCAGATAAAGGTAATGTTATAGCTGCAAGCTGGTGGGGCAAGTGGAAGACTGTTGCCCAGATGTTTGCCGTTATGCTACTTATCATTGACTTTAAAAATACGCCCATGTGGGTGATCACCCAGATACTGGTCTATGTGTCACTTGCTCTTACCATCATTTCCCTTGTGGACTATCTGTTAAAGAACAAAAGTGTTTTGTCAGATATTAAATAATTATAAAAATATATTTTCGATATTTACAAACGGATGTTTGTAATATATAATCCTTGTATATATTTTAAAAAGGAGACTGTGTTATGAACGATAACATGAACAAAGACGACAGATTAAAGGCGCTTGACGCAGCCATTGCCAACATCGAAAAGGAATTCGGAAAGGGATCGGTCATGAGACTGGGTGACGCGGAGGATACCATTGACGTAAATGTTATCCCCACGGGATGCATGAGCCTTGATATCGCCCTTGGGGTGGGCGGTATTCCCAGAGGCAGGGTCATAGAGATATACGGACCCGAGTCCAGCGGTAAGACCACCGTGGCCCTTCATATGGTTGCCGAAGCCCAGAAACTGGGAGGCATAGCCGGGTTTATAGATGCTGAGCACGCTCTTGATCCCGTTTATGCGAAAAATATCGGAGTGGATATCGATAACCTTTATATTTCCCAGCCGGACAGCGGAGAGCAGGCATTGGAGATCGCAGAGACCATGGTGCGCTCCGGAGCCATCGATATCATCGTTGTGGATTCCGTGGCGGCTCTTGTGCCCAAGCAGGAGATAGACGGTGTTATGGGGGAAACCCATGTGGCGCTCCAGGCAAGGCTTATGTCACAGGCCTTAAGGAAGCTTACGCCTATTACCAGCAAGAGCAACTGCGCCGTTGTATTTATAAATCAGCTTCGTGAAAAGGTAGGTGTTATGTTCGGAAATCCCGAGACCACTTCCGGCGGTCGTGCCCTTAAGTTTTATTCGTCGGTACGACTTGACGTGAGACGCAAGGAAGCTATCAAGCAAAACGGTGAGGTAGTGGGAAACCACGTTTGCGTAAAGGTTGTTAAAAATAAGGTGGCGCCGCCTTTTAAGGAAGCTGAGTTTGACATCATGTTCGGAACGGGTATCTCCTCAGAGGGTGATCTTTTGGATCTTGCTGCTCAAAAGGACATTATCCAAAAAAGCGGTGCCTGGTTTGCTTATAACGGCGAAAAGATAGGCCAGGGTCGTGAGAATGCCAAACAGTATCTGATAGATAATCCTGATTTCTGTAAAGAGATCGGCGAAAAGGTTCGTGAAGCTTTTAATATCGGAGAAGATTCCGAAGAGCTCGAAAATGAAATTGTTACAAACAATGAGGATGAATGAACATAGATATTTGCTTTATTTTTTGAAATGTGATAGTATGACCGTAACACTCTTGTAATATTTTTGAAATATTTGATTTTAAATGAGGATTTACTTATATGAGAAAAAAGAGATCAAAGCTGCTCAAGATAGTTTGCGGTGTAGTGGCTGCAGCTTCTGTGGTCACTGCGGTTCCCACTCTTTATGCGGACACTATCGACGACCTGAAAAAGAAGCAGGAAGAACTTAAAAAAGAGCAGGAAGAGCTTGAAAAGAAATCTCAGGACTTAAAGAACGAGAAGAATATTACCCAGGATGAGATCGATGCCCTTGAGAAGCAGCTCAAAGAATTGCTTGACAAGATAAATGAGCTGGATAAGCAGGCTTCCGAGCTTACGGTTCAGATCTTTGAGACCAATGAAAAGCTGGATGAGCAGATCGCTATCCAGGAAAAGCAGTATCAGGAGATGAAACTTCGTATACAGTATATGTACGAGAACCAGAATGCTGATGTTGCCGAATCCTTTATCAGTTCTGACAGCATGGCGGATCTTTTGAATTCCGTGGAGTACTATCAGAAGATCTATGATTATGACCGTGACAAGCTTGACGAGATCGAGGCTACAAGACTTGAGATAGAGCGTCTGAAGACAAAGCTTGAAGGCGAACTGGAAGAAGTTAAAAAAGCCGAAGAGGAGATGTCCCAGAAAAGAGCCGAGGTTGCCCAGCTGGTCAGCGAAAAGGAAGATTATCTTGCTTCCGTTAATTCCGATATTGCAAATAACGCAAACAGGATAGCAAGCACCCAGAACGAGATGGAGAAGAACCAGTCTGCCATTGCCGAAGAGGAAGAGCGTATCAGACAGGCAGAGCTTGAAAGACAGCGCCGCGCTGCAGAGGAAGCTGCTGCAAGACTGGCAGCCCAGAATGCTTCACGTAGCAGCAGTTCTTCATCAGGCGGCAGCTCGTCAAGTTCAGGCAGTGTTACAAGATCCGCATCTGCAGGATCATCGTCGGGAAGTGTTTCTTCTTCATACGGTTCTGGAACAGCTGCCCGTGTTGCTGATTATGCAAGCCGCGGTATCAGTTCACACCCGGCGACTTACGGATGGTGTGCCGCATGGGTTTCCGGAGTTTATTATATGGCAGGTGTTACGCCTCCCCACGGAGACGCTTATGACTATTGGAGAAAATGGGGTTCCTCCGCTACTGCGGCAGGCACATCCATCCCTATAGGATCGTGTGTTATATTTGCCCCCTCAAGTGCCAACGGCGGATACGGTCATATCGGTATCTACATCGGAAACAACATGATCGCCCACAACGGCGGCGGTGTAAGGATACAGGATATCGATACCGTAGCGCGATGGACAGGCGGAAGATATGTTGGCTGGGTATGGCCTAACGGAACACCTTTGAACTGATCTATTCAGACGGCAATTAATTGCCGTCTTTTTTTAGAGGAATACAAATGACAATAACTGAGATAAAAGATATTTCTGCAAAGAAGGTTGTAATTACCCTTGACAATTATTACAGCTTTCCCCTGTATGATTCCGAGATAAAAAAAAGAGGCTTCGAAACGGGGACAGATATTCCCGATGAAGTAATTGATGACATTAAAAGAGATATTCTTTTCCCCACTGCCTTAAACAGATCCCTTTATCTTTTAAAAACAAAGGAATACACCAAACAGGAGATCACCCAAAAGCTTTCCAAAGGCTATTATCCTGATGATATTGTCGACGGTGTTTTAGAGGAACTGGTAAAGAATAAGTTTATCGACGACAAAAGATATGCCGAAAACTACATTTCCTACCACAGCGGAGCCAAGTCCAGACAGGTCATAACATCCGCACTTTTCCTGAAGGGCGTAGAAAAAGATGTGATCGAAGAAAGCTTTGATACCTTTGAACAGGACAATCCCGGCTACGAGCTTGAACTTTGCAAAACCCTGCTGGAAAGAAAGTATTCTGCTCAAAAAGAGGATGCGGATTTTGAGACGATCAAAAAAGCTGAAATGTTCCTTGCAAGAAAGGGGTTTTCTTACGCTACGGCAGGCAGCGCCGTTAAAGAATTCTTTGACATTTAATATATGAAAGTGTTAGTATATAAATGTTGTATGTATTTTCATACAACCTGCACAATGAAAACTGAATAAGGAGGTGCTTTCGTGATAACAACTATTATCTCCAGTTTTGTTACCGGAGGAGTTGTGGCGCTTATCACCTGGTTCATTTCCATGAAAACTATAGACAGTACCAATAAAAAAACCATTGGTTCTGCAGAGGACAGGGCAAAGGAAATTGTTGAAAATGCTCAGTTAAAAGCCGATACACTTTATAAAGAGGCAGAGATATCAGCAAAAGAATCCGCTATCCAGTTAAAGAAGGATATGGAAAGTGAAGTCAAGGAACAGCGCAACGAAGTACAGCAGTATGAAAAGCGTGTTATCGCCAAGGAAGAGGCTATAGATAAAAAATTTGATGCCCTTGAGGAGCGAAATGCTGAGCTTAGCAAAAAAGAGAATCAGCTTGTTCAGGAAGAGAACAGGATTGAGGAAATCAAGCAAAGCCAGTTAAAGACCTTGGAGGAGATATCAGGTTTGACGTCAGAAGAGGCCAGAGACATCCTGCTCAAACAGGTTGAAGAAGATGTAAAGGAAGATTCTGCAAAGATAATAAGGACAGTTGAGTCCGAAGCACGCGAGGAAGCCGAAAAGAAAGCAAGAGACATTATTGTCAGAGCCATTTCACGATGTGATGTGGACCAGATCTCGGAGGCTACCGTTTCTGTTGTCGAACTCCCCGGAGATGATATGAAGGGAAGGATTATCGGTAGAGAAGGAAGAAATATTCGAACCTTTGAAACCCTTACCGGAGTGGAACTTATCGTTGATGATACACCTGAAGCTGTTGTATTATCATGCTTTAACCCCATCAGGCGCCAGATCGCAAAGATGGCTCTTGAAAAGCTTGTGGTTGACGGACGTATTCATCCTGCAAGGATAGAAGAGATGGTTCAAAAATCCACCAATGAGGTTGAAGCCACCATTAAGCAAAGAGGTGAGGAGGCTGTCATGGATGTGGGCCTGCACGGCATACATCCTGAGATAGTAAAACTCCTGGGAAGGATGCACTATCGTACAAGCTACGGTCAGAATGTGCTAAAGCATTCCATAGAGGTTGCGCTCCTGTCAGGGCTTCTTGCTGCTGAGGTGGGAGAGGATGAAAGGCTTGCCAAAAGAGCCGGACTTCTCCATGACATCGGTAAGGCAGTGGATTTTGAGATGGAAGGAACACACGTACAGATAGGTTCGGAGATCTGCCGCAAATATAAAGAATCCGGCGTTGTTATAAATGCTGTAGAATCACATCACGGAGACGTTGAACCCGACAATCTTATTTCAGTCCTCGTTCAATGCGCTGATGCCATATCGGCCGCAAGACCGGGAGCCAGACGAGAAGATATGGAAGTCTATATAAATCGTCTTAAGAGACTTGAAGAGATCGCCGATGCTTATGACGGAGTCGAGAAGTCATTTGCCATACAGGCGGGGCGTGAGGTGCGTGTGATGGTCGTGCCGGAAGAAGTATCCGATGCGGATATGGTGATC
>CACWUI010000043.1:4904-7339 GCA_902764045.1 uncultured Lachnospiraceae bacterium | reverse complement strand
GCAGTATCCGGGACAGATAAAGGTAAGTATCGTCCGGGAGTCAAGAGCAGTGGAATTCGCCAAATGATCTTTAGGACAGACAGTTTTGTCTGTCTTTTTTTTGTCCCTGTGTCTCCTATTGATTTTGATTTTTTTGGAGTGTATTATATACAGATACGGATATTTACTTAAAAAACAAGACAAAGGAGTCTTCTCATGAAATACGCGGATTTATCATCTGAGGAATTAAATGCTTTACAGCAGGAGCTGGAAGCCGAATATAAAAAAGTTAAGGAACAAAAGTTGAACCTGAACATGTCAAGGGGAAAACCTTCACCTACCCAGTTACAGATATCATTCCCTATTCTGGATGCGCTTTCATCCGGTGACGGTCTGATCTCCGAGGATGGGACGGATTGTACTAATTACGGAAATATCGACGGTATAAAAGAAGCAAGACGCCTCATGGCGGAGATGATAGGAACTGATCCGGAATATGTTCTGGTCATGGGCAATTCCAGTTTAAATATAATGTTTGACCAGGTTGCGAGAGGCTTTACACATGGGTTTATGGAAAACACTCCCTGGTCAAAGCTTGATAAAGTAAAATTTTTATGTCCCGTTCCCGGATACGACAGACATTTCATGGTGACCGAGCATTTCGGAGTGGAAATGATAAATATCCCCATGACGCCTGAGGGACCTGACATGGATATGGTGGAAAAACTTGTTTCTGAGGACCCTGCAGTTAAAGGAATGTGGTGCATACCCAAATATTCAAATCCTACCGGTTATGTGTTTTCTGACGCTACATTAAAGAGGCTTGCTTCGTTAAAGCCTGCTGCGCCTGATTTCAGGATCTTCTTTGATAATGCTTACTGCGTTCATGACCTTTATGAAAACGCTCCTGAACTGCCGGATATCCTTGCGTTGTGCAGGGAGTGCGGAAATCCTGACATTGTTTTTGAGTTTACTTCGACTTCAAAGATCAGCTTCCCCGGCGGCGGTATTGCGGCGGTGGCTGCCTCCGAGGACAACTTAGAAGATATTAAGAGTCATTTGAAATTCCAGACTATAGGTCATGATAAGATAAATCAGCTTCGTCATGTGAGATATTTTAAAGATGGGAACGGAATAAAAGAACACATGAAAAAACACGCTGATTTTATCCGTCCCAAATTTGAAAAGGTGCTTGAGATACTATCAGAGGAGCTGGATGGCCTAGGCATAGGAGAGTGGACTGACCCCAAGGGTGGTTATTTTATATCTTTTGATTCCACCATGCACTGCGCCGACAGGATCTATGAACTGTGTAAGGAGGCCGGCGTTACCCTTACCAATGTGGGAGCTACATATCCCTACGGAAAGGACCCGGATAATTCCAACTTAAGGATAGCCCCCACATTTCCCACCATCGAAGAGCTTGAAACGGCTACAAAGCTGTTTGCATTGGCTGTAAAGCTTGCCTCGGTGGAGAGCCTTCTGAAATAGAAAGTCGAATTATTTTTGCAAAGGAGAAACAAAATGGACAAAATCGGTTTTATCGGAATGGGAAACATGGGCAGCGCTATGCTTAAAGGCGCCCTTAAGATATTTTCCGCAAGCGATATGGTTTTTTATGATATAAACAGTGAAAAATGTGATGAGATCACAAGAGAGACCCATGTTATTTCCGTGGGCAGCATAAATGAATGCGTTAAGGAATGTAAGTACATTATTCTTGCCATCAAGCCCCAGGCATATAAAGAAGCTACCCAGCAGGTAAAAGAGGTTCTTACCAGCAATCATGTGGTGATCTCTCTTGCGCCTACCGTCTCCATCAGCGACCTTACCGGTATGCTTGATATTAATGCGCGTATTGTAAGAGCCATGCCCAACACACCGGCTCTTATCGGCGAGGGCATGACAGGACTCTGTGCAAGGGACAATACATTTACAGAAGAGGAGCTCCAGACCGTTGAAAGATTCTTTTCATCCTTCGGTAAATGCAAATTCGTATCAGAGTCCGTGATGAGTGCCGTAGTATGTGCCAGCGGATCATCACCGGCTTATGTGTATATGTTTATTGAGGCTCTTGCTGATTCCTGCGTAAAATACGGTATGTCAAGGGTTGACGCATACGAATTCGCAGCCCAGGCCGTTTACGGTTCGGCAAAAATGGTACTCGAATCAGGAGAGGTGCCTGCAGCGCTTAAAGACAAGGTATGCTCCCCCGGAGGCACGACCATAAGAGCGGTAGAGGCCCTGGAGGCAAACGGATTCAGAAACGCGATCTTTAAAGCTACTGAGGCCTGCTTTGATCAGTGCGAAAATAAGTGATCAGGTCAGAAGATAATGAAAAAGTTTATTTTGATCACAGCCTGCATTACATCTGCCTGTATCGCGCTTGCGGGCGGATGTCACTTTCCTGAACGGTGGTGTTGCGGGATATGTTGACTATCCGCAGATAGACCGTG
>CACWUI010000043.1:0-4897 GCA_902764045.1 uncultured Lachnospiraceae bacterium | reverse complement strand
GCTCTGCCACCAAGAGCATAGCCAATACTGAAAGCATCAAAGCATACGCTGATGATCGAACGGGCATTTATGTCCGTTTTTTTTAGGTTTAGAATTCAGATTTTAATGTAACTCTGTCACAGATAAATTAATTAAAAAATGGTATCATTCAATAAAGTGATTTATTAAAAATGGAGGATACGAAAAATGAAAAAGAAGATTTTTACAGGGATCGCGCTAATATCATTGTCGTTTACAGCACTTGCGGGCTGTGCATCAGCATCAGGAGGTGATTCAGAAAAACAGGAGACAGTAGTTACTTTTGAAAGCGGAGCAAGTTATAAGCAAATATCATCAGATGCGGCAGCTAAGTTGATGGAGACGGAAAAAGATTATGTTATCCTGGATGTGCGGACTGCGTCGGAATATGTGGAAGGGCATATACCGAAAGCCATAAATATCGCAAACGAAATAATAAGCGATGAGACAACCAGAGACCTTCTAAAAGACAAAGACAGACTCATCCTTGTTTATTGCAGAAGCGGGAACAGAAGCAAACAGGCCTCGGAGAAACTAGCAGAACTGGGATATACCAATATTGTGGAATTTGGCGGCATCAATACATGGGGTGGAGAGTTGGTGAAATAATAAATTTGCATTAAAAAAAGGGACAGAAAAAACTGTCCCCCTGTCCATTCGCTTATATAAGCTCTGCCATCTCAAGAAGCAGCCTCTCTGTATCCTCCCAACCGAGGCAGGGGTCGGTGATGGACTGGCCGTAAACGCCGTTCCCCACCTTCTGGCAGCCGGGTTCGATATAACTTTCTATCATAAATCCCTTTACGATACGCTTTATATCATCGGAACCGCGTCTGCTGTGGAGCGCTTCTTTGACTATCCTTATCTGTTCCTTATATTGCTTGCCGGAATTGCTGTGGTTTGAATCAATGATGACCGCAGGGTTTGCAAGCTCTCTGTCCATATACATTTTATAAAGACGGATAAGATCCTCGTAGTGATAATTCGGTATATTTTGCCCGTGCTTATTTACTGCGCCTCTTATGATAGTGTGTGTAAGAGGGTTGCCCGGGGTCTTTACCTCCCAGTTTCTGTACATAAATGACTGGTGGGATTGGGCGGCCACCACGGAATTCAGCATAACGCTGAAGTCACCGCTGGTGGGATTTTTCATGCCCACGGGTACATCAAACCCGCTTGCAACAAGTCTGTGCTGCTGGTTCTCGACGGATCTGGCGCCGACAGCTATATAGCTGAGCACATCATCCAGATACCATGCGTTTTCCGGATAGAGCATCTCGTCTGCAGTCATAAACCCGGTGCTTTCCATAACATGAATATGCATGTTACGGATCGCGATAAGCCCTGAAAGAAGATCAGAGGCTTTTTCCGGGTCAGGCTGATGCAGCATTCCCTTATATCCGGTGCCGGTGGTACGGGGTTTATTGGTATATACACGTGGTATAAGTAAAAGCTTATCGTAAACCTTGTCCTGGACGCCGCGTAAACGCTGTGTATAGTCAAGTACAGCGTCTTCATTGTCGGCAGAACAGGGCCCGATAACTACAAGGACCTTATCAGATTCTCCGGTGATTATTTCTTTGACTTCTTCATCAAAGGCCTTCTTTTTTTCCTCAAATCCCTTAGGGATAGGGTACTGGTTTTTGATCTCCGCAGGCTCGGGGATCTGTTTGATCAATTCAAAACTCATAATATTTTCCTTCTTTCCGCATCCATAATTTTATCAGGATACCGTTTAATTATATCTTAACCATAGCCTTGTTGACAACATATTTAAAAATAGATAATATCAAAAGATACAGGAATGAGAATATGACGGAAATTATTTTTTATAAAAACAACAAAAACGTGATCAAAAAATTTGAAGTAAAAGGGCATGCCGATCTGAACATCGAAGGAAAAGATGTGCTGTGTGCCGCTGTTTCAACCCTTGCATCCCACACCATAGGTGCCATTCAGGAGTTTACGGGAGAACCCTGTGAGAACACCGTTGATGAGGGGAATGCCAAGGTTGTTTTTTGTGTTTCTTCGGATGAGCCATGTGAGATCGCAAAGACATTTCTTGACGCATTTGCATCCTCTGCCGAGGAACTGGCGTATGTTTATCCGGATAATTTAAAAGTGGACTATAAGGAAATTTAAAAATGTTTGCAGACAGAACGAGAATATTCATACAATCGGGTAAGGGCGGTGACGGACACGTTTCTTTCAGAAGGGAACTGTATGTGCCAAACGGCGGACCTGACGGCGGAAACGGCGGAAGAGGGGGCGACGTTATATTTGAAACGGATCCCGGTCTGAACACCTTAAGCGATTTCAGGTTCAACAAAAAATATAAAGCCGAAAGCGGCCAGGAGGGCGGTAAACGCCGCTGTACCGGAAAGGATGGAGAGGATCTTATCCTGAAGGTGCCGGAGGGGACCGTCATATATGATGATGAGACGGGGAAGATCCTTGCTGACATGTCGGGAGATAACAAGCGTGTAACTGTCTTAAACGGAGGCCGCGGCGGCAAAGGCAATATGAACTACGCCACATCCACCATGCAGGCGCCCCAGTATGCACAGCCCGGGCAGCCGTCCCAGGAACTTTGGATACGTCTTGAGCTTAAAGTGATCGCTGATGTGGGGCTTGTGGGATTTCCCAATGTGGGTAAGTCCACATTTCTTGCTTCCGTTACAAGGGCAAGACCCAAGATCGCAAATTACCCCTTTACCACGTTAAATCCTAACCTGGGAGTGGCTTATATAGACGAGGGAAACAGTTTTGTGATAGCGGATATCCCCGGTCTTATAGAAGGTGCTTCTCAGGGAGTGGGGCTCGGGTTTGAGTTCTTAAGGCATATAGAGCGCACCAGGGTTATCATTCATATCGTTGACATTGCAGGTCTCGAAGGACGGGATCCTGTTGACGATATAGAAAAGATCAACGATGAATTAAAAACCTATGACCCGGGCATTGTGGAAAAGCCGCAGGTGATCGCTGCAAATAAGATCGACTGCCTGGATGAAGAGACAAAAAAAGAAGCGTTGGATGCTTTAAAAGAAGCTTATCCCGATGCGGAGATTTTCCCTGTCAGCGCAGCCACGGGAGAGGGCATACAGCCCCTTCTTTATAAGGTAAAGGAAATCCTTGATTCCATGCCCAAAGAAGTAGTGGTGTTTGAGCCTGAGATCGATGCGGAGACGCTTTTTGATAACCCTGATGAACCCTTTTATGTATCAAAAGATGAAAAGCAGGATGGTGTATATTGCGTTACCGGTCCAAGGGTGGAACGTATGCTTGGATATACCAACCTGGAGTCTGAGAGAGGTTTTTTGTTTTTCCAGCAGTTTATGGAAAAAAATCATATAATAAAGGAATTAAAAAAACTGGGTCTTGAAGAGGGGGATACTGTCAAGGTGGGGGAATACCTTGAGTTTGAATATTTTGAAGGAGCAGAGGAGTAGCCATAGATTAATATGACAAGTAAAGAGAGAGCATATCTGATAAAAGAGGGCAGTAAGCTGAACCCTATTTTCCAATTCGGTAAAGCGGGGATAAATCCGCAACTTACGGGTGCCATCAAGGATGCCCTGGATGCCAGGGAACTTATAAAGGTTGCGGTACTTAAAAACTGCGATGACGATGTTAGAGAGATAGCGGAGATCGTTTCCGAAAGGACCGGGTCACAGGTGGTAAATGTGATCGGAAAGAAAATAGTGCTTTACAAACCCAACAGTGATCCCGATAAAAGAAAATTCGGAGTGGAGTAAATACATATGAAAAAAGCCTGCACAGGTGTTTTAGGAGGTTCCTTTAATCCTATTCATTTCGGACATATTGAGCTTGCAGTTAAGGCTCATACTCAGTTTGATTTACCTGAAGTATTGCTTATGCCCATATCCATGTCTTATTATAAGGATCTTTCCGTGCTGACAGAGTCTGCTCAAAGACTTAAGATGACGGAACTGGCGGCCGCTGAGTGCGGTCCGGGATTTCTTAAATGTTCGTCTCTGGACATAGACAGGGGAGGGATGACCTATACCTGTGACACCATTGATGAACTGAGCCTTATATACGATGAGATCTTTTTTATCGTGGGCAGTGATTCGCTTATGTATATTGACAAGTGGAAAAATGCCGGAGATTTCCTAAAGAAATGCATTATCGTATATGCAAAAAGAGATGGAGACACGCCTGATGAACTATTGAAAAAAGAAGAGTTTTTAAAAGAAAATTTCAGGGCCGATATCAGGAGGCTTGAGATCACAAACCACCCAATAAGTTCTTCACAGATCCGGGAGATGATAAGAAAAGGCGAAGATGTAAGAGGTCTGATACCGCGAAGTGTAGAGGAATATATAAGGGACAACAATTTGTATAAATGATTTTCGGAGAAGTTTTATGGATTACGATGAGATTCAAAACATAACAAAACAGGTGGAAGAAGTCCTTGCGGAAAATCCCAAAAGATTCAGGCATTCCCTGGGGGTGGCTGATACTGCCATGTGTCTTGCGGCGTGCCACGGAGCTGATATCTACAAAGCCTATGTTGCAGGGATCCTTCACGATAATGCCAAATACATCGACTATGATGAGCAGATAAAACTCTGTGATGATCTTGGGATACCCATATCAAAGATCGAACGTGACAACCCTTATCTTCTTCATGCCAAGGTGGGAGCTTATATGGCTTCCGAAAAATTCGGCATAAAGGACATGGCCATTACCGAAGCCATCAAATGGCATACCACCGGGAAGCCTGCCATGAACAAGCTGGAGATGATAATATTTATCGCAGATTTTATCGAGCCTATGAGATACAAAGCAAAAAATCTGGATGAAATAAGAAGTCTTGCCTTTAAAAGTCTTGATGAAGCGGCTTTTAAGATCCTGG
>CACWUI010000042.1 GCA_902764045.1 uncultured Lachnospiraceae bacterium | reverse complement strand
AGTCGCTTCAGTAAGTCCCGTGCCCGTCCATCCTTGGAATGTGAATCCCGCTTTGGTTGGGTAATTAAGAGTTATAGGGTCAGACTCTATAGTGTAAGTTTCAGGGTTGGTCGCAGTGCCGCCGTTTAGTGTGTATGTGATTTTGTATTCTATAGCCTTGTACTTGGCGGTAACCGTCATATCGTTATCCGGCATGAGATTATCCTCAGGCAATTCCGGATTCCAACCGGTAAAGTTGTATCCCTCACGATCTGAAACAGAAGGTACGGTAATTGCGCTTCCCTCTACACCGGTGCATGTTCCAAGCACCGTTCCGTCATGGTCCTTGAAAGTGATGGTGTGAACTTGCTGCCACTTGGCAGTAATGGTCATATTCTCCGCGGGCATTGTCTCGGGAATTTCTTTGTCCCAACCCAGGAAGACATATCCTTCTCTTTCCGGATCCGCAGGAGCGGTTAACGTTGCACCGTATTTGTCATTGATAGGCGCAATGACCGTGCCACCTCCAGTCTCAAAGGTGATGGTAAAGGATAGCCTTTTATAAACAAAAAGCGCGCTGATACCATCATCGGTATCCCAATCCGGAATGGTTATATACAAATACGGATAACGATAGGTTATCGGTTCTTCATGGGGTTCAAACTCGATACCTTGGTCTTCCAAAATGGTGGCATCTCGATAGAAGAACTCGAATCCGGGGTCGTCCTTGGCCCAGATTTCCACCTCTTCTCCGTACTGGGCACTGCCGCTCTCATCTATGGTAAATCCACCTACGCCATTGATGCCTTCAAATTCGTGATAGATATGATACTCGTTTACGTCCACGCCCCACTGAGCATAGAGCGTCACATCTTCATCAATACTGTATGTACCGCCTGCGGAATAGCTGGTTCCATTACCATCAGGATCCGTATTCCATCCGGTAAAGGTGTATATTAAGTTAGCCTCATCTCTTCTTTCCACCACATTGTTTGACAAGGTCAGGTTCACCCCATGCTGCTTGGTCTGGTCTGCGGGCATATTGTTAATGGTATCTGTATCCTCTCCGTTGCCCTCAAAGTGTATGGTGTAGTCCTTCTGCTCATGGACCGCAGTTACAGTAATGGTTGTTCCACCATTAACTCCGGCAAATGTGAATTTGCCGTCAGCGTTTGTCGTTGTATCCTTAGTATTCTCCCAGTGATCGAGGACACAACCCGTATTCGGATTGACCATTGGCGGTGCAGTGACATTTATATTAAATGTCTGCCTGTATCCCCCATTTCCGTCGGACTCGTAGAAATACTCGAAGGTCTTCTGTCCGGACTTAATTGTGCCCTTCTCCGCTTCATAGTTAACACGAACTTCGCAGGCATCCGGAACTCCGTCCGCTTCGTTTCCGTCATCGCCGCCACCGACTTTGTCAACGAACAAACCTGCATTCTGGAATTCCTGATAGCCTGAGAATACGCCTTCGTAAGGAAGAGTAATCTGCATCTCTGCGTATTCCTGACCTTCTACAAGTACGGCTTCGGAATTAGACTTATAGTTTGCCTCTGTCGGTGCTACGTTTTTGGTGAATACGTATCCGTCAGCCGAAGTAGGCTTATAGACTCTGATAGTATATGTTCCGGCCGGTATCTGTACGCCACCATTATCCGCAGCAGTGAATGAGTACTTGCCCTCTTGGCCGCTCTCGCTCGAGGTGTATTTGGTGATCATTGGCGTTGTCTCTGTTGCCTTATATAGTTCAACCTGCACACCGCCTATTCCGCTTTCGCCGGCGGAACTATCCCAGTGGCCGTTTCCGTTTTCATCCTCAAATACACTTCCGCCGATTGATGCTACGGCAAGACGAGCGGCAACATAGTTACCGTTTACCCATAGATCACCTATTCCACCTGCTCTGTGGTAGCGTGGGCGGAAGATATTTTTCGTCAGGTTCATATTGGCTGCTGTCGCCTGCGTTTCGGTCACACCAACCTTAAGAGGAATAGTGAACGCATAACTTCCGTTAGGAATCTTAACTCCGTCCCTGGATTTAATCTCTACCAGTACAACTCTGTCAAGTTCTTCTGGCGTGAGGCCGGTAGGATTGATTATCATTTTTTCCGGGCTCTCCGCAACCGGCTCTCCGGTGCTCTCATTCTCACTCGGAATCGTTACAGAATCCAAATAGTAGATGATATCAAAATTATTCGGATCCGTATTCTGAATCAACTCGCGGAGTTCCATCGGCCACTGATACTCACCAAACTGATAGTATTTTCTGTTCCCCAAATAAGTATTGATGGCAGTAAATTTATTTTCGGCGCTGATTGTTCCGTTCGGAATCGGAATATATGCGTTTACAGCACACTCATTGCCGATGCTGACCAGCTTATTGGAAATCGTTACATGATAGTTAGCATAATCTCCGGGCATGAACTCAACAACGTTTACCTCGTTGTTTCCGGTAGGACCCGGGTCATAAGGATTAACCGCATCGCTGGAGCCCTGATGTGTTAAGTAACCCGAGACTGTGATGTTCGCATTGTCCATGATGGAGAAGTTATTGTTATCCGGAACGGAAACAACTACGTCCGTCTCGCTACGGTTGCCATCTCCGTCAAAGTCCCAACTGTCAGGATGGTTATATCCGCTGGAATGTCCCGATGCTGTCAAGAAACTGCCTGTGTTAATATTGCCCTTACCGGCAAAGAGATAATCATTGAAGTCTATGGTCCTGGTAACGGCGGTATCCTCTATGGTGAGTGGGTATTCAAATACAATACCTGTACTGTTATGTCCGTTCCATTTCACATAGGCATCCGCAGGTCTCTCCAGATAAGTTCCTACAGATTCTCCTTCTACATAGAATTCATAGCAGGTAAAATACTCTCCCGCAGCATTCTGTACGTAGCTGTACTCATATTTTATGTCGCTGTCATTGAAATACTTACTGCCACCCTCGGGATTGCCAGAGGAATACGAAGTAATCCACTCTCTGGCTTTCATCTGGCTTGGATCGAAACTCATCCACTGAGGCACCACCAGATAGAATCGGGGTTCGTATGTTGAAAGCGTTCCGCCGCTTATAACTCTGGTCGACATATATATGGTCTCGCCGGCCTTGAGGCTTGTGGTCTTCACCTTCCTGGATGCATCTTTATAAGATGTATTCACAAGACTCAAGCAAGCTACCTCTCCGTTCGGGTCATAAGTGACACTTAGTGTCTGCGGGTCTGCATTGTTGACTCGGAATCTGTATTCTATTTTTTTTGTTACGCCTGCATCTATGACTGCCTGGTTGAAGTATCCTACAGGCTTTCCATATCCATTATCGGTAGCAAAGCCGGCCGAGAATTCCCCGCAGTTTGCAGTAATAGATTTTATATATTGGGCCGAGTCAGGAATTGTTGGGTCTCCAGCTTTCAAGTCTGCCACGTTTAGGTATCTGGTTGAGTAGGCCTTTCCATTATTGGTTGTGTATTTGGCAAAGGGCAGGTTAAGGCCATGCCTCTCGGTTCCGTCATTAAAGACTATATCTGTCACGATAATCTCATCGGTTATATTAGGGTCCAGAGGAAAGCATACACCGATTACATCCAGCGTATTTTCATCGAATTCCCATGTAACCATCTGGTCATCATCCTGTGCATTGGAGGTATGGAAACTCCTAATGAGCCCAAAGAGTGAAGGATATCCGTCAGGAAAGTCGCCGTAGGTTGGGCTAATGTAATCCGTAAGCATGAGCGAATCCTGCGCCTCGCCAATGATAACCGAGTACCTCGAGATGTTCGTGAAGTCATCCTGTGTTATATCATAAGTAATGCCTTGGTTGTCGTAGGTGGTTGTGTAATCAAATTTAGTTTTAGTCTTATCTCTGTCGTCATGGTATGTATTTCCCGCAGTCGCAGTATCAGAAATAGTTCCGTAAATACCGCATTTGAAATGACAGTCCTTTTTTGTTTCATATCCGGTGATGGTCAGCGTGTAATTTGTCGCATCAAAATCCCACTGGCTGCTGGGTATTTCCGTACCGCTTCCGCCCGCACTGATATCCATAAGTTTGGTGATTTCGTCTACGCACTCCGGAACGCCAAGTGTAATATCGACAATACCTTGTCCAATACTGGATAGTCCTTTACGATAATAATCAACCTCGTATAAAAGAGTGTTCTTCGTTCCCGGAGCTATCCTCTTGGTTGGATATGAAGAATTGGTAATCTGGTCTTTAGCGATTGTCACGCTTACAGATGAAGATGTTGAAGTGCTGACAGGAGTTCCTGTGCTATCCAATAGTTCAAACTTGATTGCCTCACCAATTGAATCGCTTCCGTAGGTTACCCTCTCATCCGGCATAACCAAAATCTTATCCGTCAGGTTCATGCTGGAGCAGCCTTCGCTGGTGTTATAGATAAGAACGGTGTTTCCGTCATCGTCAAGGGATACGCTACCACCGTTAAAATATTCATTGGTGCTGTTGTCCATAGGCACCTGAGTTCCCTGAACTCCGTCACCTGTGGGCCAATTAGTTGGGTCGGCTGTATTCCAAAGATATGAATTTAGTTTCATGCCCTTGGCGATTGTAATTTTGATACTGTATCCCCCTGCATTGGTATCAAGGGAACCCACATTAACCTTAAGTGCCTTGCTTACGGTTAACGGCCAATCGTCCTCTGCGTTATAGCCAACCACGCCAAAGGTGGCGGTTTCGCCACCTTCCGCATGTACCGTTTTTGTAAATGACAGCGAAGTCATCACCATCATAAATACAATAAGCAGAGCAACGAACGCTTTTGTGTAAAATCGTCCGTTGTAACCACCGTGTTGCTTTAAAGAATTCATTGCGATCACCCCTTACCAAAACAAACCAAACCTATACACTTTATTACGTTAATATTACCATAAAAATCAAGAAAGAGACAACTTTTTGTCAAATTTTTCTAGGATCACGTCCCCGTTGACACTTAAAAAAACTAATCTATAATTATATTCAAAAAGCGAGGTGATAATATGTCAGAAAAAAGAACCGTTCTTTTAGGTGTGTCCGGAGGTATCGCGGCATACAAGTCCGCTTATCTTTGCTCAAGGCTTGTACAGACGGGATATGATGTGGAAGTGATCATGACCAAAAATGCCCTGAATTTCATAACTCCCAACACATTTGAAGCTCTTACCGGGCACCGGACGATGATCGATACCTTTGACCGGGATCATGAATTTTCCACGGAGCATGTTTCCCTGGCAGATAAAGTAAGCGCCATCATCGTGGCTCCTGCCACCGCAAATGTTCTTGCCAAATTTGCGCACGGTATCGCGGATGACATGCTCACCACCACCGTGCTTGCCTGTGACTGCCCGAAGATCGCGGCTCCCGCCATGAATACACGGATGTATGAAAACCCCGTAACGATCGACAATATCGATATTTTAAAGAAATACGGCTGGATCATCGCCGGGCCCGGAAGCGGTCATCTTGCCTGCGGAGCATCCGGCAAGGGGCGTATGGCCGAGCCTGATGAGCTTGTCGAGATCATCGGGGACACATTAAATAAAAAAAAAGACCTGACGGGTCTTAATGTTTTGATAACGGCAGGTCCCACAAGAGAGGCTTTAGACCCCGTAAGATATATCACCAATCACTCCTCAGGAAAAATGGGCTATGCTCTGGCAAAAGCCGCCCTTTCCCGGGGAGCCGAAGTCACGCTTGTGAGCGGTCCCGTTAATATCGTTCCGCCTTCCGGCGTAGACGTGGTCAATGTTAACAGCGCAAAGGAAATGTATGATGCCGTTGTCTCGCGCAAATATGATCAGGACATATTCATAATGGCTGCCGCAGTTGCAGATTATACCCCCGCCTCTTTTTCCGAGCAAAAGATAAAAAAGTCCGATGATGACCTGTCTTTACAGCTTGAAAGAACAAAGGATATCTTAAAAGAGATCGGTCACTCTAAGACCGGTGATCAGGTGGTCGTAGGCTTCGCAATGGAGACTGAAAACTTAATTGAAAACGCCTTGAATAAATTGAAATCTAAAAACGCGGATATGATAGTCGCAAATAACACAAAAGAAAAAGGGGCCGGATTCGGAACCGACACCAATATCATCACGCTTATTACCGGGTCAGGTAAGGAAGAGCTGCCGATTCTTACAAAAGATGAATGCGCACATAAAATACTTGATAAAGTGGTCGTCATGAAAAAATAAGATAAAGTAAAAGCATTTTAAGCGCCTTATTTTGTGCAACAAAATACAGCTTTTAAAATGCTTTTTACTTTATCTTAATTTATATAATGCCAACCAGCTCTTTAACCGAACCAACCCCGTTTTTCTCAAGATACTCCCTTATCCCGTCAACTATCTCAACGGTCACCTGAGGGTTATTAAAGTTCGCAGTACCCACAGACACCGCAGTGGCACCCGCCATAATAAACTCTACAGCGTCCTCCGCAGACGCGATCCCTCCCATTCCGATAACGGGAATATCAACCGCGTGCGCCGCCTCATAAACCATTCGGAGCGCCACGGGCTTGATGGCAGGTCCGGACAGACCGCCCGTTTTATTGGCAAGGGTAAAAACACGTCTGTTGATATCGATCTTCATTCCGGCAAGGGTATTAATCAGTGAAAGCGCATCTGCTCCCGCTTCTTCCACCGCCTTTGCCATTTCCGTAATGCTGGTCACATTGGGAGAAAGCTTCATAATAACCGGCTTTTCGGAAGCCTCCTTTACCGCCTTTGTCACATCAGCTGCGGCTCTCGGGTCCTGCCCGAAGGCGATCCCTCCCTCTTTTACATTGGGGCATGAGATATTGATCTCGTACATATCCACAGGCTGAGAGTTTAAAGCCTTTATCACATCAACATACTCTTCAATTGTCTTCCCCACAACGTTTACGATCTTTACCGTATCGTACTTTTCAAGAAACGGAATGTCCCTGTCAATAAATGTATCGATCCCGGGATTTTGCAGACCGATGGAATTCAGCATACCGCTTGCTGTCTCCACCACCCTTATGGTGTCGTTCCCTTTCCAGGGCTTTGACGCCACACCTTTTGTGGTAACTGCCCCAAGAACATTCAGGTCCATAAGATCGGCAAATTCCATACCGGAACCAAATGTTCCAGAGGCAACCGTCACGGGGTTTTTCCATTTCACTCCCGCTATTTCCACACTCAGATCAATTGTGCTCACAGGATCACCTCCTCTGAATCAAACACCGGACCGTCAACACATACACGGGCATTATCCACCTTTGAATGCTCATCCGTATTCTTCGTTTTACAGACACATCCCAGGCAGGCACCTATCCCGCAGGCCATTCTCTCTTCAAGTGAAAAGTAAGTCTTTATGCCGTTTTCAGAGGAAAATGCATTTATCGCCTTAAGCATGGGCATGGGACCGCAGGCACATATCAGGTCGGGTTCGACTCCCGTTGCTTTAAAAGCGTCCATCACATTTCCTTTGATGCCTGTACTTCCGTTTTCCGTTGCTATGTATACGTTCACGTTTTCCGGAAAGTCCTCATTTAAAAACAGCACGTCTCTGTACCCCAGGAAAACATCCGTCTTTATGGTCAGTCTTTTTGCAAGCTCCACCATGGGCGGAATACCTGCTCCGCCGCCGAAAAGGACCGCTCTTTTAAAATCTTTATTCAGGTATTCAACGTCGTATCCGTTGCCCACGGGGCCTGTTGCGTAAAGCCCGTCTCCCGCTTTAAGAAGCGAAAACTCCTTTGTTCCCTCTCCCACAACCCTGTAAACAAGACGCACTTCATCCCCGTTTACCTCGCAGACACTTATGGGTCTGGGGAGGAGTCTGGATGAGTCGTTGCAGTACAGATTGATAAACTGACCGGGAACCACATCATTTGCAATGTTTTCGGTTTTTATTTTCAGATCATATATGTCATCGGTCAAAGCTGTATTGCTGATAACCGATACTTTTTCACGATATATCATAGATTACCCCTTGTCTTTTCAACAGTTCTCCCTCAAATCTTTTATCATATCAAGGGTCGCTGCCCTTGCCGCCTCACCGAATCCTTCCTCACCGAAATGAATGTATGGCTCCCTTTTGTAGGCCGCAATGATCCCCCTTGAAGAATTGATGACCGCTCCCAGTCCGTCGGGATCAAAGTATTCCTTAAGGTCTTTTCCCGTAGCACCCTGTGCACCGTAACCGGGAACAAGAAAATAAGTCTTCGGCATCAGACTGCGCAGCTTCCTTCCTATCTCAGGATAGGTGGCACCCACCACTGCTCCCACACGACTGTAGCCGCAGCTGTCGATAAGATCACTTCCCCACTCATTTACCTTTCCCGCAACGATCTCATAAACGGTATCTTCACCAACCTTCAGATCCTGAAGTTCGGCGCTTGAAGGGTTGGATGTCTTTACAAGCACAAAAATCCCTTTATCATATTCTTTGCAGCATTTTAAAAATTCATTAATGCCGTCGCTTCCCATATAGGGATTAACCGTTGCAAAATCAGCATCAAAAGACGAAAACTCTTTATCTTCGATACTGACCCTGCCGATATGCGCATTGGCATAAGCCCGGGATGTGGATCCTATATCACCTCTCTTTACATCACCGATGACCACAAGACCTTTTTCCCTGGCATAGGCACAGGTCCGGATATAGGCTTCTACCCCGGCCGCACCAAGTTCCTCATACATGGCTATCTGGGGCTTTACCGAAGGAACCAGGTCATAAACCGCATCAATTATGGTTTTGTTAAATTCGAAAAAAGCCTCTGCAACAGCCTTTTCACAAACGCCGAACTCCTCAAAAGCCTTTTTCTTAATAAACTCCGGCAAAAGACCGATCACCGGATCAAGCCCTACACATACAGGCGCTTCTTTTTCTTTTAT